>DNUB01000145.1 GCA_003508605.1 Oscillospiraceae bacterium
GTAATTGTGCGGTGTTGCCTTAATGCAAAGCCGCCGATTGTGCGGCGTCAGCTTGATACAAAGCGGCTGCGAAAAGCCTTTTGAAAAATCTTTACTGTAAGTGCAAACATACACGTAAGTGAAAATATGCGGAATACCGTTATTAAGCAAAGGATATTATTATGGAAGAAAATTTACAACAAAGCGTTACGGCGGCGGACGGTGAGAATGCCGCCCGTGAAAACACAAAGCTTGCCGCTTCGGCGGAAGCGGGGGGCGGGTCGGTTAAGACGGATATGATGAAAAGCTACAAGACGGATTGCCTTAAGCTTGGCTTTTTCCTTATTGTAACGCTGCTTATTCGAGATCTGGCAAGCGGACTTTCCCCGCTGCTTGCAAGGTCGCTGGAGGGCTTAAGCAATAATAATCCCGGTCTTGCTTATGCCGTTAATCTGATGTATTCGGGGATCTGCCTGCAGATCATACCCTCGCTTTTGGCGGCGGTTATGCTGAATTTCAGCCTGAAAAACCTTTGCGGCGGATTTAAAGCCCCTAAAAATACCAAAAAAGCACTTGCCAACTTCCCCGCTCTTTACGGCGCGGGTATGACGGTGAACCTTGCAACCATGGGAATCATGCTGCTGCTTAGGGAAAAGGGCGATATAAGCGATATGGTAAACACCACCGGACTTAATCCGCCTAACTTCGGCTCGTCCTTCGTGCTGTTTGTTTTGCTGGCGGTCATTGCCCCCTTATTTGAGGAGTTCATTTTCAGAGGCGCGGTTTTAAGATTGCTTCAGCCCTACGGAAACGGTTTGGCTATCTTTGTTTCCGCCTTTTGCTTCGGCATTTATCATGGAAATTTCAGGCAGTTTTTCTATGCCTTCGCCTTGGGCATCTGTTTAGGCTATATCGCCGTCGCCACAAAATCCCTTTTCTGCTCCACGGTGCTTCATGCTCTTTTCAACTCCATAGGCGGAATAATTATGATCTTCATTTCCACGGAAGCGGTTCAGCTGAAATCCCTTGATCAATCGGCGGAGCTTACGGACGGTCAGCACCTTGTAATGACATTTTACGCCCTGTTTATGATAGCGGTTCTGCTGACGGCGATTTTCGGATTTGCCTCTATGATAAAAAAAGCGGTCAGAATAAGAAAATTCTCTCCTCCTAAATTATGGGGAGAGGTTGGAAACGGCAAAAAATTGGCCGTGCTTATGCTTACGGGAACGGTGATTCTTGCCGAGCTTATAATGATTGACGTTATGGGTGAAAATTATATCGTTCGGGGAATAGCAGGTCTTATCGGGCAGTAATATATACGGGTATATCCGCATAAAACCAAACCTGCATATGCGCTTTTTCGGTTCAATAAGGGGCTTCTGTGAGGGATCGTATCCCTGCGGAAAAACCGAATGAAGCCCGACGTTATGAAAACGCCCTGCGGAAAAGCTTTATCAATAAAAAAATTCGAAAGGACAGCAATGGAAAATAACAACAGCCAAAGCCCTTGGCAGAATAATAACGGTGATGGCGGCGCACCTCAAAATCCCGTCAGCGAAAACCAAACCGTTTATTACAATCCCGACAGCGGCAGCTATAATAATCCGAATCAAGGAATTTACGGTCCTTACCGTGAAAATGGGATTCCAAACGGTTACGGTCAGAATCAAAACGGCTGCAACGGCGGTTTAAATCAAAATCAGGCAGCTTATCCCGTTTATGCAGGCACGGTTAATTACGAGGAAAGGGAAAGATCCTTTAAGACCGCTTTATTAAAGCTGGCGGTTTTTGCGCTGATAGTGGTGCTTAACTCTAATTTTCTGTACTATGTTTTTTATATTCCCGCCGCTCTTATTGTGCAGGCCTTGGGAGCGGATTCGAGCATTGAGGCAAGATATCTTGTAAGCTGGCTTGCCAACGACCTTTGCGCCTATCTTATCCCCGCTATAGCCGCCTTTCTGCTTTTCAGAAGGGAGCTGAGGGAAAAGATACCCTATCCCAGACGTACTAACGTTTCTCCCGTAATGAACTGCGGGCTTACCTTTTTTGCCGCCTGCTTTTTAGGCTCCTTGGCGGGATTTCTCGCTAATGCTGCCGCCGCATTTTTAGACAGTCTTTTTGAAACGGGAGAAATTCCCGACGCAATGGAAGGCACGGTGCCTCCCCAAGGCGAGATGGGAAGCTTTTGGATAATGTTCTTTTTTGTAGCGGTAACGGCTCCCGTATTTGAGGAGCTGATTTTCAGAAGGCTGCTGCTTTATCCCTTAAGAAAGCACGGAGATTGGTTCGCCATTATTATAACCGCCCTGCTTTTCGGTTTTTACCACGGAAACTTTGATCAGATGCCCTATGCCTTTGTGGTGGGTATGCTCTTTGCGCTTCTGGCGGTAAACACCAACTCCGTTATTCCCTCAATGGTGCTTCACGTGCTTAACAACACCCTTGTTACCCTAAGCCAATATCTTACCGAGGTAACGGGAGAAACCGAGCCCGCCCTGTCTATTGCCAATTATACAAGCGAAACGCTTGCGCTGTCCTTTTGGATAGGCATTCCCGCCGTTGCGATTATGATTGCGGGCAAGCTGTTCAAAACCGCAAACAGATCGGTGTTTATGCCCAAATATCAGGCTAAGCTGACCTTTACATCTCCCGCCTTTTATTTGTTTCTGGTCTTTTTGGCGTTAATGATGATACCCATAGGTTCGCTGTTGTGGTCCCTTTCCGTTCCCGCCTAACAATCGATCGGCGGAAGGAGACCGAAAGCCGCTTGCTTTTTGACAAGCCGACGCCGTTTTTGGCGGAGCTGTCGCCTGATGAGGCTATGCCTTTTGCTTGCCGCAAAAAGCGGGGACGTCCGGATTTTGATTCAATGAGGGG
>DNUB01000044.1 GCA_003508605.1 Oscillospiraceae bacterium
TATTTCATAGCCTAATGCGCCTTTCGTTAATTTCTGTCCAGCACCATCATCATGTCTAACATAAATAACTTCTATACCATTATTGCGCGCCTCTTTGATTAGTGTTTTAATACGATATACAAAAATCTCAAATTCGTATAAGTCATTAGTCATAATTAAATTTTGAGTATCAACAATTAACAATATCATTCTATTATCTCCCAAATTCCGATTTATATTAGGAAGCCGAATGCTTACCCGCTGCCAATATTATACCAAACCCTAACGATGAAGTCAAATACTATATCGTTTGGTTTATTTGTATACATTAACAGCTCAAAAACGATTCATTAAATTTCTTTAATATCCAATCAATAATCTCAATCATTGTATTTCCTCTGTTTTCTACGCTCCCAATCATTAGCTTCTCAAACCACTCTTGACATGGAATGAATTTTAATTTTGAATATCTGCGATATAAACTGCTTGACGGAGGAATAGGCATTTTGTTGACTGCCCAAATTCCCTCTAACACCTTCCATGTATTTGTTGCGGCAAGATAGGAAATCAGTAAAACATCTTGTTTTGAAAATGCAGATTTCAGTTTCAGCTTTGTACTTTTCAGCCAGTAACAAATATCAGATTGCTCCTTTTTTGAAACACAATAATGCTCCAGTATGTTTTCGGCATATATGATGATTTCCTGTGCCTTTCCGTTATCGTATTCAATCTTCGCATCAAGATACTTATATATCTCTATTGGCATGGTCTTCAATTTACCAATAGCCTTATCAAAAGTTGTATAATGTATTTCAACTAATACGCCGTCAATTAACTGTGATACAAAGTCATTTCTTTTTCCAAGCACAATAATGTCCAAATCGGATAAATCGGTCGCTGTACCATATGCAACGGAACCGTTTAACAATACAGCATCAATGGAAGTATCTTTTTTAAACTCTAAAATTAGATTATGAAATATTTCCAATTGTTTACGCATATCTCCACCTTTTCTATTCCCATGTGCACACTCTATTTTATAAATTGGAGTGTTTTATAATATAAATCAAAATTTGCAGCCAAGAAATAAGTGCCGCGTTCTATCTTTTCCTAAAATGAAGAAATGATAGTATTCCGACGGGCAGAAAATAAACACACCACGCAACAAGAGCGAACCTTCCGCCGATACCTTCGCCGTCGGAGGACATCTTTGCGAACATTCCAGTAATCGGCATAAACGTGCAGCTGAAGTAGAACACTCCGTGTATTATCATCAGTGCTCTGAGCCACTTGTCGGTCTTGTTCTTCGGTTTCATCGAAAGCCCTGTGAAGAAGGTAGAAAGTGCCATTACACCGTAGCCGAGCAGGTCGTAGTTGAAGATAAGCCCGAACTTGCTGAAATCTAACAGATTTATTGCCTGTTCGTTCAGCTGTTCGTTATTTACCGTAGTCAACTGTGTAAAATAGACGAGCATGATAAGCGTGGCGTACACTGCCGCAAGGATCAAGCCGATATTCGCAGCGACCTTGCGGTCATCTTCGCACTCACCGTGCAGACCTGCCGTCATCATGATAAACCCTATCGGTAAAATCAGGCAGACAAAGAAACTTCCCATAGAATAGTTGATTATCAGAAACATCGCAAACAGAAATACAGTCGCCGTTACGATTGCTGAGCCTGCTTTGGGTATCATCTTGTTCAAATCCATTTAGTCTTCCTCCTGTAGATTCAAATTTATGTGCGATTTCTAATATGTTTCCATTTGCCCACACAGCATATTATAAAACCCAAATTGCTCATAAAACGGCTTCAAACATTCTTCATAAACCACTGAAATCATGTAGATACGCTTTTCCTTCAGATATTCAATCATTTTATTCATCAGACCTGTGCCAATACCTTTGCCTTGGTAATCCGGACAAACCATTAAATCCTGAATATAAGCATCTGTTACTCCATTTGATTCACTATCGATATACCCGATCAGTTTATCATCTTCATAAACCGCAATATGGTAATACGACTTCATCAAAGGGTTTTTATACTCTCTTTCCATCCTATTCCAGCCCACAGATTCACGCAAATCCGCTAATGCCCTTACAGACACTTTTTCATTGAATTTGTACGTCATTATGTTTTTCCTCATCGTAGAATATTTTTACCGTTAAATTCCGATTTACATTAACAATCCGATTGCTTTCCCACTGCCAATATTATACCAAATCCTAACGATAAAGTCAATTATTACATCATTTGGTTTATTTATAACATTATGACAATGGAAGCGTTGACCGTTATCATTGTTTATTAACCCTAACCAAGTGTGAAGATCAAACACAAATAGCCTCCAATGCCTCTTCCTCCGAAATCTCCCCTTTCAAAAACTCCGACCTTGTCCTCTCCGCTCTATCCAACCACTGAAAATATTCCGAAAGCGTCAGCCCCTTCTCCGTCTCATGCAGCAAATCCCTTGTCCTCTCGTACCGCTTATACATTTTCTTCTTATTCCTGTCAAATGCCTCAATAACCGCATTTTTCTTTGCAGTATCCAAATGCTTTTGCGAAGGACCAACCTGTTTGCAGGTTCGTTCGTTCTTTACAATTCTATCGCAGTAAAGTGTCTCCCTCTTGGTTTTGGGAATAAAAAACTTACCGCAGCAGCCACAGCGCACTACCCTATGCTTGCCGCTTAAAAATTTCATTATCAAAAAGGAAAAATAGCTATGCAGGGAATCGAAATATAATTCCTCTCTAAATTCTTTGCCCATATAAAAATAGTGAGTACAATCGGCATGGTTGTATTTGGTATAAGTATAGGTCATATCAATTTCCTTACCCAAGGATAAATTTTTGAGAATATCATTTACGGTGTAGTTGATGTCAGTCAGCTCGGTTAGACCGTAAAGGATATTCTTTTTTGCTTTTAAGTAATATTCTTCATTGTGCCCGTCGGCGGGCATATCTTTAAAAACCTCTATGCGAATCAAAGTGCCATATAAAATATTATAGTCCTCAATACTCTCCAGCAATGAGCAAAAGGTATCGTAAATATCATCAAAGGCAGCGGAAGGAGTTTGGAGAAAGCAAGGTTCAAGCATTACGTCTAAAGCTTTTATGTAACCGCCCAACTCCAATTCGGATATGCTTATTATTTCTTCTTGGGCGGTGGTAGGCGGCATAATTGTTTCTCCCCTTATCGAATACACTGTCCTATAAATATTTTTTCCTTCTGTGTAAATGTAAAGCCCTATTTTCTTGTTCATCTTCCTGTCTCCAAGCGATAATTGCAAAAAATTTGAAATAACAATTTGATATTTTCAAATCAAAAATTTTATAGTATTATTTTATCACAATCAGCCTCAAAAATAAATAGCAGAAAGGAAAAATATGACAAAAGAAAAAATCAAAACTATTAACGGCTCAACACTTTTGGAAATGGAGTTACCTCCGCTGAAATTTGCGGTAGATAATTTTTTGCCCCAAGGATTTCATGTCTTGGCAGGTACTCCAAAGGTGGGAAAATCATGGCTGCTGCTTTCGCTTTGCCTTCAGGTTTCAAAGGGTGAACCTTTTTGGAACTTGCCGACCAAACAAGGCTCTGTACTTTACCTTTGCTTGGAGGACAGCGTGAACAGAATACAGCAAAGACTGCTTGACCTGACAGAGAATGCTCCCGAAAAACTTCACTTTGCTACTCACGCAGAATCCTTGTCGGGAGGTGTGACGGAACAGATAGAAATGTTTATAGCAGAACACTCCGATACAGTTCTGATAGTGATAGATACACTTCAAAAAATCCGCGACGGAGCTGGCGAGGGTAGTGCTTATGCAGCCGATTATAAGGACATCGGAATGTTAAAAGCAATTGCGGATAAGTATTCAATCACCATATTGGGAGTACAGCATTTAAGAAAGCAGCCAAACAGCGATCCTCACCTTATGGTGAGCGGCTCAACAGGCTTGATAGGTGCAGCAGACGGCAGCTACATTCTGAAAAAAGATGATCCACTTGATACAAAAGCAAAGCTATATATCCGTGGCAGAGATATTGAAGAAAAAATTTTCTCTCTCGAATTTAACAAGGACAGCTGCGAGTGGGAATTTATTTCTTCCGACACTCCCAATGAAGAAAACTTCAAAAATGATGCAGCAATGTGTTCACTGATAGAATTCATTCAAAGGGAAAATTCCTTTCAGGGAACAGCCTCGGAGCTTGCTGAGAAACTAATTGATAATATAAAACCGAATGTGATTTCAAGAAAACTAAAGCGTTATGAAAAAGAATTAGAGGAAATTGGAATTGAGTTTCTGAAATTCAGAACAGGTGAAAAAAGAGAATTGCTGTTGACCTACACTCCAAAAAATTGCAATGACGATATGACGGTTAGAAATTCGGCGTGACGGTTAAATATAAATCCTTGGCAAACCCTTTTACAGCTTGGATTTATGCCATGACAGTATTTAAGAAAATCACCACCCGAAAAAATATCGTCATATCGTCACTAAGTAAACCAATACGAAAAAACTACCCCCAAATTGAAAAAATTTGAGGGGTTTGTGAGCTCTTTGACAAGGGGTGGAATACCTAAACACCACCCTACATAAATCCCCCAAAATTTCGCAAGTTTTGAGGGAAAGTAAAATTGTGCATTTTGCCGGATTGGGGCAAGGGACAAATGTATGATTTCGATGCAAGTTAAAGAGCAGTGGCTGTAAACGCCCCTCGCTCATTTACAACGCCCGGCAAAGCCGAGCGTAAAGGGGCTTTTAGGAGGCTTGTGCATATTGACGATAGGTGTCGGTAACCGCGGAAAATTTTAAATTAGGTGTCTGTAAAATGACAAAGTGCTTGTTTAAAGGGCTTGTAAAGGTTTTTTAAAGGGGTTGTAACGCAAATCAGGTCAGAACACAAAATTGCCAAAATAAAAAGGAAAGGAAAAATCATAGCATGACAAAAAAGGAATATGCAAAATCTCTCCACAGCTATCCCGAAGCTTTAACGGTAAAGGAAGCGGCGGAAATCTTAAGAGTTTGTACCAAGACAATCTACAAAATAATAAATTCGGAGGAGCTTCCGGCGGTGAAAGTCGGAAGGGAAATGAGGATAGCTAAGTCAAATATTATAGATTATCTGCGGCAAGGAAACTGTAAAAAATCGAACCCGGTTCATGTTGATAACGCCGAAACTTCGGGTGATCGCTGGACTTCCTCGGAGAATTGTGATATTATTCGGTTTGCCGACGGTGGATATATTTTGAAGAAAGGATGGTCAGAAAATGGCAGTGAAAAATACCCTCGCCGCAAGCGTGCAGTGTAAAAAGGGCAGGCTGTATGCGGTAATTCAAATCAAAGAAAACGGGAAATCCAAATCCGTATGGAGAACCTTGAACCTCCCCGAAGGGAGCAACAAAACCAAAATTCAGAAGGCGTACAGAGAGGTGGTGAGCAATTTTGAAGAGGAATACGCCGCAATGCTGGCAAGAAAAGACCGCTCTAACGCCGACATATCCATATTCGAGTACATGTGCGCCTATCTAAAAAGAGCGGAGCAGGAGCTGCAGCTAAACACACGGCGCAGCTACCGCAATATGATCTACGGGAAAATACAGCTGTACTTCAACAAACACCCGCAGATAACGATTGAAAATATTACTCCAAAGGACATTAATAAATTTTATGAATACCTATTCAGCAACGGAGTGAAAGCGAACACAGTCATTCACTATCACGCTATACTGCACCGAGCATTTAAGCAAGCCTTTAAGGACGAGCTGATAGATTCCAATCCCTTTGACCGAATTGAACGCCCAAAGAAAAATAAATTTCAGGGTGAAAATTATACCAAGGCGGAGCTTGTGGAACTGCTTAAAAAGAGCAGAACCGATCCGCTTTATCCTGCGATTATGTTGGCTGGTGGGCTTGGATTAAGGCGAAGCGAGGCGCTGGGTATAAGGTGGTCGAGGATAGATTGGGAGCAGAGGACAGTGCTGCTTGACACTAAAATCGTTGAAAGCGACGAGGTGGGTGCATCTCCGATTCCCATAGAGGAAATGAAAAATAAATCAAGCCGCCGAACTCTGCCGCTGCCCGATCCCGTGTATGAAATGCTCCTTAATGAAAAGGAAAAACAGGCGGTGTATAAGAAAATGTTCAAAAGCAGTTACAGCCGTGAATTTGAAGATTACGTCTGTGTAAATCAGCTTGGTGAGCTGATGAAGCCGTCCTATGTAACACAGCACTTCAGCGACTTGCTTAAAAGGCTTGGCATGAGACACATTCGATTCCATGACCTGCGGCATACATTTGCAAGTATACTAATCGGAAACGAGGTGCCGCTGATAAATGTTTCAAACTTCTTGGGACACTCGGATATATCCACCACCGCCAATATTTATGCTCACCTTGACAAGGCGGGAAAACAAGTTGGTGCTGACGTGATAACCGATATTTTTAAAAAGAAATAACTGAAAAAGCAGTCCAAATCGGGCTGCTTTTTTATATATGGAGGAAAAATTATGAGCGAATATTTAAGCGGAGATCAGCTGTACAAATTTTTGCATATCTCCAAAAGGAAGATGAAATATTTGTTGGAGAATGGGTATATTCCCGTGATTGATACTGGAAAGAAAACCTATAAGTACAGGGTTAAGCGGTGTGATGCGGAAAAGTTTAAGGAGAGAATGGAGCGGGAAGCAGATTTTTTAAGGGAATTAAGGGGGCGGTTTGGGAGTGGGAATTCTTCTCCAAAAGCTACTTTGAATTGCGCCATAAAAGATAATGAGCGGGAAGAATTTCGAGAATTTCTTACAAAGCTTTGGAGTAAATATCCTGACGCTCTGCCTGCAAAGAAAGCGGCGGAGCTTGCGGATATTTCGCCGCAGAGGGTTAATGAATTGGTGAGGAAGGGGGTTATATATGGAATATGTGTTGGGAATGTGCAGTATTTATCCAAGGAGCAGTTTATAGAGTACATCACTGTAAAGTGCAACGGCGGTAAACTTGCAATAAACTTCAAACTGCGAAATAGCAAGCCTCCAAAATCCACCTGAGGTGGTAAAATGCCATGTCAGGTTATAAAACAAAGCAGGTGCTCCCATTTTGAGGAGTATTTGTTTGAATTTGATGATGAGGTACAGATGAGTACCCCATCGTGACAATATGACGAGATAAAATTTTACGTCATTGGGTTTGTTTGTGGAATAAAATGGGGTGGCAAATTACCACCGGATTATATATAATCACTTAAAATGATTATTTTAAATGAGTCTGAATAACGAACCGTGTA
>DNUB01000219.1:0-7643 GCA_003508605.1 Oscillospiraceae bacterium
CCTTGGATAAAACCTCTGATGAATTGATTGCCTTACTGGGTGTGCCAAAAAACGAGGAATTTTTTTATGATGAAGATGGAATGATCAGCGGTCATACAATGGAATATTTGCTCAATAAGAATGCTTATGTTTCATTTGATATGAAGAATGACAAAGCATCTACAGTAAATCTGACCTTGTATAGCGATAAATTACCAATGGAAATGGATTATATCAAAGGTTTGTTTGAGTATTCACAAAGCGACTTGGAAAACGTTTTCGGTTCACCGATATATTTCTATTTCGATTCAACAAATTATGTGAATGTTCTTTCATACAATGCCTTCACCTCAAATATTGACACAGACAGCGGCTTAGTGAATTATATGGAGATTTCAGCAAATGCAGCAGCTGTCAATGGGGAAACGTTGAATAAATCCTCATCAGAAATAATAAGTCTTCTTGGCTCTCCCGCTGATAAGGGCGATTATTCAGATAACTATCATAAATATTTTATGAGGTACATTTTGGAGGAGAAGTGGGAGCTCACTATTCTGATGAAGGACGCCAACAGCCATGCACATAAAATTTGCGTCAAGCCGTATTCGAAAGAAAATCCTGAAGATGTGACAATGTCTTATTCTACAAGAGACGGTTATAACTCCACTTTAACATTAGACCCTTATGGCGGATTTGTCCTTAATGTAAACAGAATGTCATATTTTTCAAATTTTTCAGGTACTTATCAAGAAACCGAAAAAGGATATAAGTTTGAGGTGGCAGTTGGAAGAGGTGAGCTTGAAGAATTTGAAATGATAGCTCAAGGAAAGAACTTAATATTCTACGGTGAAAACATTGGAGCAACCATTAACGGAGTTACTACATATTATCCAAATCGGACTCTCGATGAGATTATATATAATGGAGATTCGGTATTTCAAGCTCTTAAGCTTAACGGAAATGCTCCTTTCAGTGTTCTTGAGGGTGAATTTAATGCCAATCAGCTTACCGTTGACGGAAAGAAACTGAACATAACCAGAGATGAAATTATACGCACATTGGGCGCTATGAGATCTGAATATTCTGATGGGTCAACAGGAGAATATATGTTAACCTATTATATTGTGAAATCCTATACAACCTTTGATGTGACTTTTTACTTTAATGAATACGATGGCAAAGCACAAAAAGTAACAATAAAAGAGCTATATATGCCATAAACTTAGGAGAGTGAAACAATGTTTTGTTACAAATGCGGAAATCAATTACCCAATGGAGCTATATTCTGTAACAAGTGCGGCACAAAAGTATTTGGCGGTGAAATACAGAAAAAAACACCCGATACAGCAAATACAAACTTTGAAACAAAGAAAATCACCGCTTCACCTGTTACAAACGAAAAGACTCCAAGCGAGGTAACGCATTCGGTGATGATAGCGGGGAAGTATTATGATATTGAAAATACAACACATCTGCAAATCAAAACGGCGATAACCGATGCAGATATGATAAATATAAGCAAACTGGTTAATTTGACGTCGCTGGATCTTGAAAAGCTGAATATTTGTAACATAACTCCTTTGGCACAGCTTACCAACTTAGTCAAATTGGATTTAAGCTTTAACCAAATAAGCGACCTTACTCCTTTGTTACATCTCCCCAATTTGACCGAGCTATGGTTAATAAGCAACAATATAAGCAATCTCACCCCATTAGAAGGCTTGCACAAATTGACATTCCTAAGCTTAAGCCTCAACAAAATAAGCAGGATAAAATTACATAGACTTAAATCTCAACTACCCCAATGTAGGATTGTATTTTGATATTTTAGGAGGAAAACAATGTTTTGTTACAAATGCGGCAAAGAATTACCCGATGATTCCGAGTTTTGCTATCAATGCGGAACAAAAACCGTTAGTATGACACAGACTGAGCAAAATCCTACCCCACCATATCCGCAAACAGTATCTGCCACGCCAACCGATTATCCGAAGCAACCTTCTGTAACGCCACAGCCCGCTATGTATCAATCGTCACAATTTCTCCAACAGCCTTATTCATATCCAGCTCAAACGCAATCAGTTCCAATATCGTACATAGCAAATCCACAGGCAACTGTTAAAAAAAGACATAAAGCGTTAATTCCTGTCGCAATCGGAGTTTTGGCTATAGCTATTTTATTTGTATATTTGGCATTTTTTTACGGCGACAATGTTTATGTCGCTTCGCTTAAAGCACATACTCCTTTTAATACTTTTTCTTATTCCTTTGATGATGTGTTTGGACAGTATTTTGATTCGCTGGAATAGAAGTCTTTTGATGAAGGAAAAAGCAATTCAAGCCTTGTGGAAATAAGCGGAGACATAAAAAAAGTGGGTAAGCATTTTGTGTTACACGTTTTGGTAATAAACAACGGAGATAGCTGCACATTTAAGCTTCGATCATTATTTTACGATGGTCATGGAACATCTAATCAAGACGAAATGACTGAGTTTTTATACAGAATGTTTAGTGCTTATGACAGTGGATATAAAGACCTTTCAAGTCTTCTTGCATAATTGAACATAATAAAAAGATCTTTTTGTGAGAATGTTCATGAGATAATTTAATAATATCATAAATCCAAATCGATTATCTTTACATTACAAATATATATTATATATTTGGCATATAATCCGGAGTGCCAACAAACGATAAGGAGGAGTGCGTTTGGAAGGTGTAAAAACAGCAGAAACCGCATTAAAAGCAGCCGCTACACTAATAACAGTTGCATTAACCATTATCAAATTCATAGGTCTAATCAGCAAATTATCTTAAAGACGTCTGACAGAATATAGAGCAATAGCAGAGCTTCCCACCACGGGAGGCTCTGTTTTCTATGCTCCGAAAACAAAAGGAAGTGATAAAAATTGCACAAGCAAATTTAATGAAAATCGAATACCTCGACCTAAAATCCGAAACCCGCTTAGAAGCCTACGCCAACACAATCGTCCTCGAAAAGGAAGGTAATGTTAATTACATAGCGGCGATTCGTTTCGGCGGTTACCCCGAAAGCGTCAAAGGAATGTGCGAGGCTATCTATGGCGGCGGCACAATAACAATCGAGGATAACGTCAATTTCCTGACCACATACAGCCGAGCCAAGCAATACCGCAAGGAATTTTCCCATGACGGTATTTATGCCGAAGCTACCCTGCTTATCTGTGACGAGGAGCAAAGCGCCGATACCGAGAAAAACCTGACCCAAAACAGCAAGCCCTGCAAATGTTACCTCTTTTGCGAGCACAACAACCCCGACCGATTATTCGAGGAGTTGGACAAGAAAACAGGCGTTCCGCTAATCCCTGAATTTAAGGAATACGTCCTGTCCGAACTACAAAAACGTGGTATTCTAAAGCCTTTGCAGGTTATCTCAAACAGAGAAAATTTCGATGTGTGGCTGCTAACCTTGACGGAGAACGAAAGGAACATTATCAGTGTTGTCAACGAGGGCTTAAGATCGGGAGCAATTTCAATTCCAAAATCAACGGGAAAAGAGTTTCCCAACGTCCGCTCCGTAACCCAGTATCTGAACACATTCGGCGTATTGATAGCTGAAAGAATCAAGAATCAGTTTCAACCCCTATTCGACCCCGCAACCGAAACCCTATCTCCGGAAATATTGGCGGTAAACGAAAACATCAAGAAAAACACCGGTTACAGTCTTTACGACGCTCAGCTTGCAGTATGCGAAGCACACAAACGCTGTCTGGAACAGAAAAAAGCAACCTTGTGTATAGCCGAGTGCGGTTCAGGAAAAACCAAAATCGGTATAACCTCGCTCCACGCCTACCAACAGCGCATCGCAAAAAATAATCAACCCTTGAAACATTTTAATATAGTCCTCTGCCCCTCACACATGACCAAAAAGTGGGTTCGTGAAATTGAGGAAACCTTACCGAACACCTTTGCCATAGTTATAAACAGCATATCCGAACTAAAGACCGCTTACTCTGCCTATGAAAAAGACAGCAAAACCTGTTACGTCATAATGTCCAAAGAAAAAGCCCGCGACGGCTACATGAAACGACCTGCAGCCGTATGGAATCGGCAAAGACAGGCGTTTGTTTGTCCCGATTGTCATAAGGTTATTGAAATGGATTTGATTGACGAAGGCTCTAAGTACAGAGTAAAGGCGGATTCGCTGTTCTTTAAGCGAGAGAATAAGCAAAACCATAAATGTGATAATTGCGGTTCTCTGCTGTGGACAGCGCTGCTCCCCGATGAGCAGTCAGAATGGGTGAAGGTTTCAAAGTTCGGTTTTGTCCACCGTCAGCACGCTTTTGAATATCTGGCAGGGATAAATAAAAATCCCGCAATATATAAGGCGATTGAAGATATTGCAAATAATCCCGAAGGTCATTTTACAAGTGCCGGAGCATACAGAAGATTTCCTTTATCTACTTACATTAAACAGAAAATGAAGGGAAAAATAGACGGCTTAATAATCGACGAGCTGCATAATTATAACAACAATTCGGGACAGGGTGATGCAATGGGAGAATTATTCCAAGCCGCAAAAAAGGTTGTGGGAATGACCGCAACCTTGATAAACGGCTACAGCTCGGGAATATTCCATTTGCTCTACCGCATTTCACCGAATTTGATGTTAAAGGACGGCAAGCGTTACGATAAGCCAACCGACTTCAATGCCGAGTACGGCGTAACGGAAAGTGTCTACGAAATAGCAGCTCCCGACTACAACTCCAACCGCCGAACCTCAAAGAAAAAGATAAGGGAAAAGCAACTGCCGGGCGTATCGCCGTTGGTGTATTCCCGTTTTCTAATGGATTCGGCGGCTTTTCTCAGCTTGAATGATATGGGCAAAAACCTGCCAGAATATGAGGAAATCCCTGTACAGCTTCACATGAATGAGGACGTGGCGCAGGAATACTACCGACTTGAAGAAGGGTTTAAAACAGTATTACGCTCTCAAAAGGATATATCCAAAAAGGTGATGTCAGCGTATTTGGGATTGCTTACCGTCTATCCCGACCAGCCTTACGGACAAAAGCCAATAGTCCACCCTATAAGTGGTGACGAGTTGGTTGTACCGAAAGATGTTTCAAGCTTCAACGAACTACACGAAAAGGATTATTCGGTGCTTGATGTTGTTAAGCGCAAAACCCAAGCAGGCGAGCGAGTGCTGATTTATACGAGTTGGATTCGCACTGATACCCAAGAAAAGTTATATAACTTGCTTACAGAAAAAAGGTATAGGGTAAGTACCCTAACTGCCGCAATACCGCCTAACAAGCGCGAAGAATGGGTTGAAAATCAAGTTAAGAATGGAATACAAGTGTTGATAACAAATCCAAGCCTTGTTGAAACAGGTTTGGATTTAAACTATTTCACCACATTGTATTATTATAACATAGCATACAACCTATTCACCCTGCGGCAATCGTCAAGGCGTTCATGGCGCATAAACCAAAAAGCACCGAGGATAGAAGTGTACTTCTCATATTATGAGGGCACAATGCAAAATCGTGCTATAAGGCTTATGGCGTCAAAGTTGGCGGTTGCGGGAATGATTGAGGGAAATTTTACAGATGAGGGTTTGGCGGCAATGTCCGACTGCTCGGATATGACAACTGCCCTTGCCAGAGAGCTAACTCAGGGAATAAAGGACGAGGTTGAGGATTTAAGTGCTGTGTTTAAGAAAATGGCTGTGTTAAAGCCTACGGTTGACGAAGAAGTAACCGATGTAACTGAGCCGAAAGTTATTATTGACGATACTTTATTGACATTTGTAAACTGCACAAAACCAATCAGAGCAATGATAGAACCCGATATTTCGCTTAACAAAATTTATGATGAATTATCGGCAGCATAGTGAGCAAATCGCATAAGGTTTGTTTTCTATGATCGACAGGAGAGCATACAAAAAATGCAAGGATTTACCACGGGAGAGAACCTTCCGTGGCTTTCTTGTTTGAGAAAAAATAAAAATTAAGGAGAAAAGAAAATGAACGTATTTGAAGAAAACAAAGAACTGTTTGACTTAGGAAGTTCCACTGCCACAGAGGAATTTGACCCCTTTGCATTCGAGGAGGAAACCAATGAAAGCACTACCGAAGAAATTATCGCAGAGCAGACCACGAACGACAACCCTGCACCAAAGCAGGAAGAAGCAAAATCTGCCGCACCCGAACAGGCAAAGTCATCAAAAGCCGAACAAAGCTTTGAGGAAAAGTTACCCGTCTTTACATACGGCGGCGCAACAGAGCAGATCAGCGACACCTCCAAAACCTTTGACGAATTGCGTATCGAAAAATCCGCCGACTTCCCCGAGTTGGAGGAGGGCAAAAGAGTATCTTGGACGGTAGAGTACGGAAAAATAACCAAAAACATTCCCGACCCTAAAGGTACTTCAATCGGCAAGGTTAAAAGCGACATTGAAACCTCAAAGGAATTTCTCGACAGCTTGAAAAAGGCAAAGGATAAAAATCCCGTTTGCAAGATAAAGCCACGTGTAACCGCTCAAAGCAAGGGGACTGCCTATAAGGGAGTGTTTACCACTCTTGAAGAGGCGGAAACCGCAAACAAGCCAATATCAATACTTCCCGCCCGTGACGGAAAGGTTTATGAAATCAGAAATACGGAAATCGGAAAGTTTATAACGCCCGTTGAGGGCTGTGATATGCTTTCGGAGGTAAAGCCCGGGTTCATCTCGGGTTTACCGCTTATTCCGTCAAGTTTAATGATGAAGATATTTGCGTTCTTTCGGCACTTTGTCAGCGATAATTCCGAAACCGAAGCCTTGCTGAATATATATTGGGATAAGGAAGCAAAGGAGTTTGTGGTGGACGCACCGCAACAGGTTGCCACGAAAAATTCTGTTGATACTCAGCTAAACGACAAATTTACAGATGAGCGATATATCCACTATATGGACATTCACTCTCACAATACCATGAGTGCGTTTTTCTCGGCGGTAGACGACAAAGACGAAAAAGCTACCCGATTATATACTGTAATCGGCAAGCTGAATGAGCATAATCCCGAAATAAAAACACGTATTTCAAACGGCGGGAAGTTCTTGAATATCGACCCTGCTCAGGTGTTTGAAATTGCGGACTTTTCCTTCCCCAAAGAATGGAAGGATAATGTAAGATTAAAGGAAAATAGGAAAGTGCCTAAACCGCTTGCCCGATTTCTGATATTAAAAAGAAGGGCGGGTGCGGCATGAAATTTTATTTGAAAAAACCCGTAAAAATTGTAATGCTTGGAGCAGGCGGAACAGGCGGTCATATTGCTCCGCATTTGTACAGACTTCTGCACGCACTTGACAGACCTGTTGAAGTGATAATTGCTGACGGCGATATTGTTGAGGAGAAAAACCTTGTCCGTCAAAACTTCATATCATGCGATTTAGGGAGAAATAAGGCACAGGTGCTTGCAGAACGGTATGCCCCGGCATTTGGTATGGAGATTAAGTATATTCCCGATTTTATTGAAAATGAAGAAAAGTTGGCAAAACTGCTCAAACCGGGGTTTTCATATTACTCTCCCGAAACATTGACAATCCTTATTGGAGCGGTGGATAACAACAAAAGCCGTCAACTCTGCCATAGGGTTTTCAACAAGTCCGAAAACCTGATTTACATTGACAGCGGCAACGG
>DNUB01000219.1:7937-8495 GCA_003508605.1 Oscillospiraceae bacterium
GATTTACATTGACAGCGGCAACGGTGAATTTACGGGACAGGTTGTTTGCGGTGTTCGACGAAAAGGAAAGACCTATTACAAGCCTATTGGCGAAGTCTATCCCGATATTCTCGAAGATACGGACAAATTTCCGACAGAGTTGTCCTGCGCCGAGGCTTCCGTTTCCGCACCTCAAAGCATTGCTGCCAACATTATGGCGGCAACTGCCGTTATATTATGCATCTACAATATTTTGGTGTTGGGAAATATTGAGGTGAGAAAGGTTACGTTCTCCACTAAGTCAGTGAATTTAAAGCCTGTTCTATCCCGAAAGGAGAGATTGAAAAATGCCCCCTGAAAACAGCCAGCAGTATTACGCTATCGCAAAATCAGAGGAGGCTGCAAGAGCTGTAAAACAGGCAGCAAATGAGCTTCCTTTGCTGCGTAAGAGATTAGAGAAATTCAAAGGAAATAAATTAAAAGCCCGTGAGATTTATAATGACCTTAAACAGCAAAAAGAAAAATTATTGTCAGCTTTAAATACTGCAACATTATCATTTTTAGAAACCGAACAACCCA
>DNUB01000219.1:8752-17228 GCA_003508605.1 Oscillospiraceae bacterium
ATTTTTAGAAACCGAACAACCCGAACTTGTAGAATATTCGGTAAAGTTGAGTGATTCCGTTAAAGCATTTAACCTTATGACACCTGATTATTCCAAGCTTTGTGCGGTACTGTCTGACTATCTCGATAAATTGCCTATTACAGAAGCTAAAACCGCCAGCGCCGCAATTATAGGGCGTTTAATGGCGACGGTTAAAATGGGCTACTATCCCACAGATATTGAACACGTCAAGTATTTGGAGCAAGGTATAGAGTTTCCCGAGGAGATAACGGTGAATTTGTTTGATCCCTGCTGCGGCTGTGGACTTGCTTTAAGAACCCTTGCAAATGAACACAACTGCTTGACCTACGGAACAGAGCTTGACCGACACAGAGCAGAGGAAGCCTTGACACGATTAAACAGGGTAGGCTTTGGTTCATATTTTCGTTCCCGTATCAGTAACGATGCCTTTCACCTTATGCTGCTGAATCCACCTTATTTGTCGGTAATGACCGAGGGCGGCAACAACTCTCGCAGTGAAAAGCGATTTTTGATTGATTCAATATCGCACTTGCTGTATGGCAGTCTGCTGATTTACATTATCCCCTATTATCGCCTTACGCCCGACATTTGCCGTGTTCTTTGTGATAATTTTGAGGATTTGACTGTATGGAAATTTATGGGAGAAGAATTTAAAAGGTTTAAGCAAATAGCGGTTATTGGCAAGCGGATAAAAAGACGGGACGGGTCGGCTTTGGTTAAAGAGCTGGCTTCATTTGCTCTTGAACCCGATAAAATATCTGAGCTTTCTGAATTGCCAAAGAACCGCTACGCACTGCCAAAGATTGATAAAAAGGTTGAACTGTTTAAGGGCGCTGAATTTAATGCAGCAGAATTGGCAGAGCAGCTTAACAAATCCAACAGCTTCTCCCGTTTATTCGAGAAAAGCAAATTAGACAGTGACGTCAAACGCCCACTACTGCCGCTTAACATAGGTCAAGTCGGCTTAATAGGCGGCTCCGGACTTATCAACGGACTTGTGGAATGTGATACGCCGCATATTATCAAAGGACGCATTGTCAAGGAAAACACGATTACCAAGGAGGATAATATGAATAACAAAGGCGAAACCATAGGAGAAACTATTTACGAAACTCGCTCCAATAAAATGATATTTAACCTGCTCACACCGCAGGGATTTCTGTCGCTTTCTGATTACGAGGAAGAAAAGCCTGTTAAATCCAATCTTCCATTGCCTTTGGGGAGAACAGTAATTACCGCCAATGCACAAAATGTTTTAACCGATTCGGACATAGATAATGCTTTAAACCGTCATCAATCCGGCGACTGGGGAGAACTTTGTGAAGAAGATAGACAGGTAAACGAGGACGCCCTCAAAGACGGCAATCAGATTTTATCCGTATACATAAGCAGCAATGGCAAAAGGTTTTGGGTTATAACCGAAGCCGACAGGTTTTGCACTACGGTGCTTATGCCTGAAGATTATTAAAAAGAAAGGAAAACCAATGATTTCAGTAAGTACAAAAACTCTACTTTCGGCTATTGAGGAAGCCAAAGCCTTTAGCCTTCCTGAAATGAATGAGGGCACGCAATACCTCTATGATGAACTTTATGGAAAAGTTTCGAGAGGTATGGAACTGCATTTGTCGGAAATAGAATTCGACCGTTTTGAGCTTGATGATGTGGATATGATGAGGGATTTATATTCCGACACCTTGGAGGCAAATGAAAGAAAAGTGGAAACCTTAACCGATAATCTTATGAATATACCGCCTGCCGCCGTTGCTTCTAAGTTTGTGTAAAGGTGGTATATAAAATGTCGGTTGAAGGGTTTGATGAAATATTTAACACCGTGTATATTGCCAAAAAGTTGTATGACATAGGCAGGTATGAACTTGTAAAGGACAGCTTTTACGATAAAATATGTTTCGACACGTACTACGAAAGTATGCTCTGTTTGATAGAGAACATTTTCGAGCATCACTACTGCCAATACTCTGACAGGCGCTTTGTTGAAATGCGCATACTGTCCGACCCTGTTATCGAGGAATTTTACAAATTGGCAGGCGAGTACGGAAAACGTAACAATATTCCCGACGAAACAAATTACTACATAAACGAAGCGGAACGGCTGGTGCGGATTCAGCTTGATTTCTCTTACTGTGTTGACTGGCGGCTAATGGGACATACCGAACCTAAGCGAAAATATCACAGCAGGCTTGCGGTATTTATTTATCAAGATGATTGGGTGGATTTGGGGTGCTTGGCGTTTGCCTTGATAGAAATTTACGAGTGGTTTTCGGAGGCTTGCGTTAATTTGCGGGAGATTTTGAATAATGCGGGAAAGGAGGTAAAAGCCGCATGAGCGACACAGTAATCAGAATAAGCGAAGACGGGAAAATCACTGTTGAGAGGGATTTAAAGGGAGTTAGGAGCTTTAAGCAGATTGCCCCCGACACCTTAATTCAGTGTATTGACAGAAGCTTGCTGCGAGGGGCAGTTCACAGCGGTTTACTGCCGAAAAACTGCATATCCTTCAGCGGGTATGATGACGGCAGCAAGGAAGCGGTGTTGATTTATCCCGAGAACAGGGCAGATATAAGCTACTTTGGAACAGAATACAAGAATTTTCCGTTGCCCCGTTTGGTGTTTGGGTTTAAGTTGACCGCTGAGGGACGGGTAAGCAGCTGTAAGCTTGGAGTAGTGGAAAACACTGAGAATTTGAAACCGGATACTAAAATGTATCACTATCCGTTATCTAATGTAAACGGCTTTCATTTATGCACAGGAAACAATGTGCTTCCGAAATGTACAAGCCTGCATACCCTGTCAAGCCTTCCTTATTATATTATGTCAATGCCTAACAACAACGATTATTTCAAAAATACAAACAACAAGCTTGCTTTGGAAATGAGGGATTTGCTGGAATTGTTAAAAAATAAAAATCCAAGCTTTTATTACAGCAATATACTTATTCCAAACGAAAAAACCTTGAATGACTTTATAAAGGAAGGTTGATTATGTTTAAAGCAAAAGCAATGATCCACAGTCTCAATGCGCAGGGTGAGGCGAAAATCCTGCACGAGAAAAACAATAATGATGTTATCGCCGAGTACAATGGGAAACGCTGTACTGCCGTATTTAACCCTTTTGTGGGATTGTACTACGTTGACGATATTTACGGCGTACTGTCCGATGAGCATAAATGCCCCGTTTGCGGTGAGCATTTGGAATAATTATAGAAAGGACTTTACAAAAATGAACTACAACGAAATTATCAAAAGACTGCATGAACCTTTTGGAGCAAAGGAAATTGAGTGGAAAATTCAGGTTACTTCACAGGATAAAAAGCGTGGAATGGCGGTAGCATATATGAACGCCCGTGCTGTGCAAAAGCGTTTAGACGAGGTAGTAGGTGCGTTTAACTGGAAAAACGTATATTCCCTTTGGCATGACAATTCCCAGATTTGCGGTATAAGCATATTTAACGATGAACGCAGCGAGTGGATTACAAAATTTGACGGAGCGGAAAACAGTGATATTGAGCCTATCAAGGGCGGCTTGTCGGATTCCTTTAAGCGAGCCGCCACCGTTTGGGGAATAGGACGGTATCTTTATGAGATAGACGGAATTTGGGTAGAGATTGAACCTAAGGGGAAATCCTTTGCTATAAGGCAAAATCAGTACGGGAAGTTGGAAACTGAGTATAATAATGCTGTTAATAGGATTTTCAGCTTGAAGCCAGTTCAGCAGGATGCTGTGCCTAAAATTGATAGTGAGGCAACTGTGCCCACAGGCGAATACAAAGTTCAGTCTATTAAGCCTTCGGGAAAATCAAGTCAGGTTTTGGAACTTATCGGCAACAACGGCGAAACGGTAAAAGCCTATATCAAAGCCGCAGACCAGTCAATCAAAGAAGGAGCCAAGCTGAGCGACGTTAAAATAGAAACGAAAAACAGCAATTACGGCGATTACAATTTGATTAGCTCCTACAAATTGGCGGCGTAAGGAGGCATTATGAAAAAGATAAACGGCTTTTCTATCACACGGTTGACCTTAACGGGCTTTAAATGCTATAAGGATACGACATCCTTTGACTTTGGTGACACAACATTCATTACAGCAAGTAACGGGCAGGGAAAGTCGAGTATTGCCGACGCCATTGCCTTTGCGTTTGTGGGCACTCCGTTCTTCGGGGACAAGGGACTGGACAGACTTCAAAACAAATTTGCTAATGAAATGACGGTGAGTGTAGATTTTGCCGATAACAACGGAGAAAATCACAACTTGACTAGGAGCAGGAAACGGGACGCTACCTCAATCACCTATGACGGGATTACGGTCAGACAGTCCGATTTAAACGAGGCTTTTGGAGGGAAAAACGTATTCCTGTCAATTCTGAATCCGCTGTACTTTATAGACGTTCTTGGTGATAGCGGCAAAAGCCTGTTGGAAAAGCTTTTGCCGACGGTGAAGCATGAAGATGTCTTAGCGTCTCTGCCCTCCTCAACGCAGGAAATATTAAGAGACCAGCCTATTTCATCGCCCGAAACCTTTATTAAGAACCGCAGAAGTGAGCTTAAAAAGCTTGATGAAAGCCTTATAAGCTATCGTGGGCAGCAGGAACTGCTTGACTATCAGAGAGATGAGCGAAAAACTAAACTGAATGAGCTTAGAATGGCGATTGACGGTATTTCAAGCAATATGGCGGAGCTTGAAGAAATTCAGGGCAAGGGTATTGACAAGGTTGCCAATGAAACTAAGCTTGCAGAATTGTGCCAAAGGCGTACCGAATTATTAGCAGAAGCTTCAAGCAGCGGTGACAAAGTTTTGCGTGAAATTATGGACGAGATTAAGGCAACCGAAAAAGCTATCACCAAGCACACTGAAAAACAATATAAATCGGAATATACCGCAGAAATCGCAAAAGCCGAAGCAAGTCTAAAAGCCTTGTACGCCGAACATGCCAAGCTGAGCAAATCGCTTGAAAATACAGTTGTAGGCTATACTTGTCCTGCATGTGCAACGGTTATAACCGAAAGGAATATTGGCGCTGTCAGAAGAGATATAAAGCAACGCTTGAATGCTCTTGTTGATGAGGGTAAAACCGCAAAAAGCAATTTAGCGCATATTATCACCTGTGATAATGAAGCAAAAGAGGCGTTTGACAAACAGAAAGCTGCAACTATCGAGCAGGAGAACAAAAAGCTTTGCGAGCTGAATCAGCGGTTGCAGGAAATAAATGTTGCTCTTGAAATTGATAAGGAGGATTTCAGCGAACGGCTTTCGACAATCGAATCCCAAATTGAGAAACAGGAAAGGCTTATTGCTGTCGGGAATTGGTCTGATGAAGAAGCCAAGCGTTTCAAGGAGCTTGAAGCTGACAAGAAATCTTACGAAGCACAAATCCGGGCTTTGAGTGCTATTGAGGACTATGATTATACCACCTTGATTTCCGAAACCGAGGAAGAGGCAGCGAGATTGAAAAGGCTGATAAACGAAGCTGTTCAGTATATGGCAAAGCGTATTGAGCTGATGTTAAACGGGTTGAAAATGAGTAGTACCGAAATTGTATTGACGGAAATAATCAAGTCTACGGGTGAGGTCAAGGATTGTTTCCGCTTCTCTTATGAGGGGCGGGATTATAAATGCCTTTCCTTATCTGAGAAAGTGCGTGCGGGATTAGATGTGGCTGTCCTTATTCAAAAGCTTTCAGGAAGGAATTACCCTATCTTTGTTGATAACGGCGAGAGTATTTGCTCCTTTGGTAAAGTTAAACCCGAAGGACAGGTTATTATTGCAAGGGTTGTGAACAATCAGGCGTTACAAGTGACATATAAGAACCGTGAGCAGGGAAAAGCAGCGTAGTCGCAAAAATAATGGTTTTGAAACCGATTTTGCGAAACAAAAATATCCCCTAAAACGTTGGATTTTAGGGGATCTTGTTTCAAAATCAAAGTATCATATCATATGTGTTATTGGGGAAAAGGAGGAATTGTGTGATTAAAGATGATTATTCTCCCGAATTTAGCAATTACATTAAGGAAGTAACAGGTAAGCGAATTTCTGAGCTGTCCAAAGAAAAAATTGACAAGCTTTATACAGACTTTGAAGTCGGTAAGTTGGCAGAGGAACTGTACGAAAAGGTTAAGGCAGAGTACGCTCGGTTTATCGGTGATATTAAGAAGCAAACCGTTGATTACATAATTGAGGCAGCTTACGAAATCGTATGGAAGGATAATATTGAGCAGTTTATTGAAAATGAATCTCCATGTCTTTCGGATAAGCAGTACATTGCTTTGTTATCGGTGAAAAATACCCTTGATGAATTGTATGAAGGTTGGCTCTCTAATGGCGAGTTGCATACTTATGATGATATTGAGATTTTGTTGGAGGATACGGCGGGGGCTATTCTCACTTCTGTGGAAAGAGAATCAGAACAAGAATAACCGCCCGTTTTCCATTTGGAAGCAGGCAGTTATTCTTTGAAATGATTTATTTAAATATATCCGTTATATTTTGAGAGCTGTATAAAAAACGTGAAAGATAGATGATTTTCTCAATTTCATCTACTTTGTAAAACAACAAGTACCTGTTGACAACAGCAAATCTGTAATTTTGCTTTGCGAGTTTATCATCGTGATACAAGGGGTAGAGCAGTGGGTTTTCTTCAATAAGAGAAATTTTGTCCTCAACTATGTTTAAAAGCCTTTGAGCGGCGTCTGAATTGTAGAGCCTTTTGGAAATATATTCTAAAGTGTCATCTAAGTCGTCCTCGAAGGATTTTGTCATTATAAGCTTATACATCGTATTTCTCTCTCAATCTGCAAATTGCTTCCTTGGCATCTGAGGTTCTGCCCAAACGTATATCGTCATCAGCTTCATCTAACTTACTATACAAATCTTCTTTAGAACGAATCAAAGTTCGTTCCGATACGGGAAGCTTAACCTCAAAGGGCAGTCCTCCTGTTAATTCTACCTGACAAAGAAACATATTTACAGCCTCGGAAATGGAAATTCCCAATCTGCTGAGCGTTTCTTCAGCATTTGACTTAACGTTTTCGTTTACACGGATATGCAAAGTTTCAGTCTTAGCCATAATTATCACCAATCCTTTCATGACTATGTCTATATTGTATCACGTTTTTAATACAAAGTCAATACATTTTCAAAAAGGAGCATTACTCATGGCAAGAATAAAAAGATTTACCCCACAGGAAAAAGCCGCTTATTATGAGCGAAAGCAAGCTGAAATAAACGATATTATCAAGCGTATCAACGAAGGCGTTCAAGCGGTATTTGAATCGGAACGATACAAAGAGTATTTGAAGTTTGCCTCAAGGTTTACCGATTATTCCGCAAGAAATACTATGCTTATCAACTTGCAAAAACCCCATGCCACATTTGTGGCTTCATACGGGAAATGGAAAATGCTTGGCAGGCAGGTGAACAGAGGTGAAAAAGGCATAGTTATCTTTGCGCCTGTGCCACACGAAACAAATCAATGCTCGATAATTCAAGTGCCTGTTCTTGATAAACAGGGTAATCAGGTTTTCAACAAGGACGGTACGGCGAAAACTCAAACTATTGAAAAACCGCTTACGGATATTTCATTCAAAAAAATATATGTTTATGATGTATCGCAGACAAGCGGTAAGGAGATACCGAGGCTTGCGGACGAGCTGACAGGTGATATTGACTCGGCGAAGAAAGAAGCTGTTTTTACGGCACTCCAAAAAGTTACGGGTATTGATTTTGAGTTTCGGGATTTAAAAAGTGATGTTAAAGGCTTTTACAACCACATGGAAGATTGTATTGTTATCAAGTCGGGAATGAGTGATGCTCAGACCTTGAAAACCGCTTTTCACGAAACGGCTCACAAGCTGCTGCACGATTCTAAATTGGAAATTGTTACCGTTAAATCTCCACGAAACGAAAAAGAAGTGCAGGCAGAATCGGTGGCGTTTATGGTGGCGGAGTGGTTGGGGCTTGATACTTCGGAGTATTCGTTTCCGTATATTGCCTCTTGGAGTGACGGTAAGCAGATGGAACAGCTTAGGGATTGCTTACAGGAGATTCAGGAGGCGGCTAAACAGATAATTACTGCTATTGAAGAAGAACTTATGGAAATGAAAAATAGCAAGAATAAATTCAACGAAAAATTGGCGGGATAGTAAATCGGTAAAAACACTGTAAGAAACAAAGGGACATTATCCAACCTTTGTTTTTTGCACCTTTATGTCATAAAATTTATAGGGGGAGAAGAGCGAATGTGTAAGTGGACACCATGATTAATCTGAAAGCTGGAATTAAATCATATCTTCAGGATGAATCTCAACAAATTTTCTTCCGCTCATATATAAATTTAATAATCCTTTTATAATTTTCAGTTGGAATTCGTGTCATAAAATTTGTTGAGATTCGACATTGCAAAATTTATAATAAAGTGATAAAATAAAAGTAAAAATCAGCAATA
>DNUB01000219.1:17504-17929 GCA_003508605.1 Oscillospiraceae bacterium
CAATAAAGGAGAAGTAAAAATGCCTGTTAAAAATAGCAAAAATTCATCATTTAAATCCGAACCTATTGGAACATTAGAAAACGACTGCGATAAAATGTATGGAATGGGCAGTTCTTATGAATTGAACGAAGAAGAATGCGAATATGCCTTTTTAGCATGTAAAATCATTGAAGAAAACGACTCGGAAATAAAGGAGGAAATGAAAAATTGGTATAAGACAAAAGAAAAAATAGATGTTGTCTCATATAAAAAAGAAATTGAAAACAAAGGAGGAGATATAGAAAGTATCATTAATAAATTTACTCGACCTGACGGCGGATATATAAAACAATTAAAACGATATTTAAATATTGATTTAAACGATTTTGATTACAGCTATATTAGAAATAAGCGGGAAAGAGCAAAAGTTCTTTATTTTCTATATA
>DNUB01000306.1:0-2657 GCA_003508605.1 Oscillospiraceae bacterium
TATGACTCATTCCGCAGCTATGGCGGCGGAAATCCTTCCCGGCAAGACGATCTTAGAGGCTCTTAACACCGACCTTGTATGCGACGCCATCAATGTCGCTATGAGGGAGCTGTTTTTGCAGATCGTTTACGGACGTACCCAGACCGCATTTTCCGAGGACGGTCTGCCTATCGGCGCAGGTCTTGAGGATTTGGGCAAGGGACTTCGTTCGCAGATAGGAACAATGTACGGCACCTTGAAAAAAGGCCCCCGTTACTTGGAAATGACCGACGGCTACGTTACCGACCTCGCCCTTGACGAGGATGACGAAGTAATCGGCTACAAGTTTGTAAACTTCGGCAAAATGATGAACTTTATCAAGGCAGGCGACGATCCTAAGACCGCTTACGAAAAGGCTTGCGGTCAGTACGGAAGAGTTGACGACGCCGTAAAGCTTATCGATCCGAGAAATAAGTAATGGGAGGTGTATAGAATGGCTTTATTTGAATCTTACGAGAGAAGAGAAAAACAAATATTAGAGGTGCTTAAGGGCTACGGCATCAATTCTGTTGAGGAATGCGCCGACATATGCAAGGAAAAAGGCTTTAACCCATATGAAATAGTCGAAAAAATTCAGCCTATCTGCTTTGAAAACGCAAAATGGGCATATACGGTAGGCTGCGCTATCGCAATCAAAAAGGGCTGCACAAGAGCTGCCGACGCCGCCGCTGCGATCGGCGAGGGACTTCAGGCTTTCTGTATTCCCGGTTCTGTTGCAGACCACAGAAAGGTTGGCTTGGGTCACGGAAACCTCGGAAAAATGCTTCTTGAAGAGGAAACCAAATGCTTCTGCTTTTTGGCAGGTCATGAATCCTTTGCCGCTGCGGAGGGTGCGATCGGTATTGCCGAAAAGGCAAACAAGGTTCGCAAAGAGCCTCTGCGTGTTATCCTTAACGGCTTGGGCAAGGACGCAGCACAGATTATCGCACGTATAAACGGCTTTACATATGTTGAAACCGAAATGGATTATCATGACAATACGGTTAAGGAAGTATTCCGCAAGTGCTATTCCAAAGACCCCGACAGCGCAAGAGCAAAGGTAAACTGCTACGGTGCGGACGATGTAACCGAGGGCGTTGCAATTATGTGGAAGGAAGGCGTAGATGTTTCCATAACCGGCAACTCCACCAACCCCACCAGATTCCAGCATCCTGTTGCGGGCACATATAAGAAGGAATGCACCGATAAGGGCAAGAAGTATTTCTCCGTTGCTTCGGGCGGCGGCACAGGACGTACTCTTCACCCCGATAATATGGCGGCAGGTCCCGCTTCCTACGGTATGACCGACACTATGGGACGTATGCACTCCGACGCTCAGTTTGCAGGCTCTTCCTCTGTTCCCGCCCATGTTGAAATGATGGGACTTATCGGAATGGGCAACAACCCTATGGTTGGAGCTACTGTTGCTTGCGCCGTTGCGGTTGAGGAAGCTATGAAGTAATAATCAAGTTAATTCTAATAGCAAATTTTTTAGCGGCTTACCCATAAAGGTAAGTCGCTTTTATTTATAATAAAATCCCTTTCAATTATTGACAATGTATTTACAAATGCGATATAATAAAAAAGAAGAAAATGAGGCTTAATACGTCAACGGGAATAAATCTGCTTCTCATAAAGGTTGCCGGATAGGCATATTCCGTTTGAGGTTAATGTAAATCTGTTTTGCAGTGCGGAGAAAGTAATGAGGCTTGAACGGAATACATAAAATATCAAAAACGGCGTTGACTTATCTAAGGCATATCAACCTCTTATAGAAAGGCGAAAATTAGGCTTACAATAATAGTATTATGCAGATTTAACGGAGGGCAAATAAATGACTAATAAAAGTAAAGCTCAGTCTGTAGAACCTAACATTGCGGATTTGGTCAACGGTTGGTTAAAATCATACGGACTTGATTATAAATTAGAGCAGGAGTCTTTAAATTCTGAAATAGACAAGGCTTTAAACGACTATTTTTCCAAAAACGGAGGCGCAGGCGGAAATCGCCCTGACGCCAAAATACTTCTTACTGATAAAAACGGCGGTAAGTATCCGGTTTTGATTGAATATAAGGGCTACAAGGATAAACTTGTAAAGCTTGATTCAAACGGTCATATTGATAATAAAACAAGTAAAAACGAGCCAAATTATAAGAATATCAATTCTTATGCCGTAAACGGCGCTGTTCACTATGCAAACGCACTGCTGCATTTTACAAGCTATACCGATATTATAGCGATAGGCGTTACCGGATATAAGGACGATTTGGGCAAGCTTGTTCATTCTATTGGCGTCTATTATGTATCAAAGATGAATTTTGGCGCAGGTCAGGAAATCGACACATATACCGATTTGTCCTTTTTAAAAGAAAAAAACTTTGACAAGTTTATTCAGAAAGTTAAAAATCTGTCTTTATCGCAGGAAGAACTGGACAGATTAAGGGAAAAACGTGAGAAAGAAATCAATGTTAGTCTTGTTAAGCTTAACAATGACATATATAAAAACGAAAACGGTTTAAGTGAAAGCGACCGTGTATATCTTGTTGCTGCAACCATTATTGCCACACTTGGAGCAACGGGTGTTAAACCGCTCGATAAATCTGAATTAACATCATCGGAAGAGGAGAATTATACAGACG
>DNUB01000306.1:2957-7006 GCA_003508605.1 Oscillospiraceae bacterium
GAATTATACAGACGGTAAAAAAATAATTACAAAAATAAGTTCGTTCTTAAAAGCAAAGAATTTACCTAATCAAAAACATGATCTTATTATAAGAACACTTTCAAACACCTTGCTTGACGATAGCCGAAACAAACCCATAAACGGTGAAAGTCAGATAAAGCGTGTGTTCACAAAAATTATAGATGATTTGGGCATATATTACAAAATCGGACTTACAACAGATTTTACCGGAAAGCTTTTCAATGAAATGTACAGTTGGCTGGGATTTACGCAAGATAAGCTTAATGATGTTGTTTTAACGCCTTCTTATGTCGCTACTCTTTTGGTTAAAATGGCAAGAGTGAACAAAGATTCTTATGTATGGGATTTTGCGACTGGCAGCGCAGGATTGCTTGTTGCGGCAATGAATGAAATGCTTATAGACGCTAAAAATACCATTGCTTCTCCCGATGAATTAGCTTTGAAATCTGCTAAAATAAAGTCCGAACAGCTGTTAGGATTGGAAATACTGCCAAATATTTATATACTAGCGGTTCTTAATATGATACTTATGGGCGATGGCTGCTCCGGCATTATGAATAAAGACTCATTACTCGATTTTGACGGCAAATACGGCTTTGCCAATAAAAATGATGATTTTCCGGCCGATGCGTTTGTGCTTAATCCTCCATACTCGGCAAAAGGAAACGGAATGGTGTTTGTTGAAAAAGCCTTTTCTATGATGAAAAAAGGATACGGGGCAATTATTATACAAAGTTCCGCAGGCTCGGGGAAAGCAGTCTATTATAACAAAAGGATACTCAAAAACAACACTCTGCTTGCAAGCATAAAAATGCCTATCGATTTATTTATGGGCAAATCCAACGTACAAACCAATGTGTATGTGTTTAAAATCGGCGAAGCACACCAAAAAGACGATACCGTTAAATTTATAGACTTTTCAAACGACGGTTACACACGCACCAACAGAAGGAAAGCAAGCGTTAATCTGAGAGACACCGATCATGCAAAAGAGCGTTATCAAGAGATTGTAGATTTAGTTCGTTTCGGAAAGAAAAAGCTTAAAATTTTTACAGAAAACGAGTATTATGAGGGGACTATAGACCCCGAAAACGGCGCGGACTGGAATCAGACTGCGTCTATTGATACAAAGCCTACGCTTGACGATTTTAAGAAAACAGTCAGCAGTTATTTAGCTTGGGAGGTGTCAAGCCTTTTAAAGAATGAAAGCGGGGATAATGAACGCTTGGGAAAATAGATGCCTCACTCAATGAAAAATTAAGCAGCGTTGAGTGGGGCGAGTATAGGCTTGGAGATTTATTCAGTATTGAAGGAACATTAAGTTTTAATACTGAAAGAACTGTATATGGGAAAGAGTATGATTATGTAACAAGAACATCATTAAATCAAGGTGTACTCAAAACAACGGGTTTTGTAAATGAAGAAAACATAAATTTACCGGGTACTTGGAGTTTGGGCTTATTGCAAATGGATTTCTTTTATAGAGATAAACCTTGGTACGCAGGACAGTTTGTAAGAAAAATTACACCTAAATTAAAAATACCAAAGGGGGATGTTTTATTTTTCTCCACTTTATTAAATAAGCAAAAGAAAAAATTGTTATCTGTTCTTGTTAGAAATGTAGATAATACATTTAATGAAATAAAAATAAAACTTCCTTTAACAAAAAACGGTTCAATCGACTTTGCCTTTATGGAATCATTTATGGCGGAGCTAAAGGCAGAGCGTATTGCGGAGCTTTCTTCTTATCTAAAGGTAAGCGGTCTGGAAAATTATGAATTATCTGAGGAGGAAGAAAAAGCAATAAAGGATTATCCTAATACCGAATTTAAAAAGTTTGATTTGATAAAAGTTTTTGATGTCAATAACACTCATAATATTCTGTCAAGCGACATTACGGCAAAAAGCGGAAAGATTCCGTATCTTTGTGCAAGCGCAAATAATAATTCCGTAAATACATATATAGAATACGATAAGAATTATTTGGATAAAGGTCATTGTATTTTTGTCGGAGGAAAAACATTTGTTGTAAGTTATCAAGAAAACGATTTCTTTTCAAACGACAGCCACAATTTGGCATTATACTTGAAAAATTATGATGCTACCAAATTAAAGTATTTATATTTGGCGACTTGCTTGCGAACAAGTTTAAATCATAAATATTCTTGGGGAAATAGTATAAGTAGGGCGAAGATAGAAAAAGATAAGATTTATCTTCCCGTAAGGAATAATATAATTGATTTTGAAACAATGGATCTTCTTATATCAGCAATTCAGAAGCTTGTTATAAAAGACGTTGTTTTATATTCCGAGAAAAATATATAAGCAACAAAAAAGATCATTTCGGCCGGTGAAGTCCGTTGGAACAATCCAAAAATGCGGTCAAAATGAAATCCCTCACCCTCCAATCAGTGAAATAACAATCCCTACAGTATAGTTCCAATGAAAAACATACTGATTTCAATAAAAAGACTATATGAGGTATGAAGAAAGGAAAAAATCATGGCCAAGGTACTGAGCAAGGAAGTAAAACAGGCACTTCAGGATATTTATTACAACGAACGCACCGGACGGGGAAAGGAGGCTCTCGCCTTATTAAAGCAGGCGTCGGATGCGGGAGACGGCGATGCGACCTGCGTGCTGGCCCGCTGCTACTGCGGGCGGCAATATGTGTGGGCGGGACACGGTTTTCCCGTTGATGACGACATTGCCGTTGAGCTTTTGCACAAATCGGTGAGGCAGGGCAGCGCATTGGGAGTTTTGGTGGCCATACGTTCGGGCGAGCTGACCCCGGAGTTGGAAAGAAATATGCCCTTTGCCGATTTGCAGGAGGTTATGAAGGAAGCCTTGGAGCTGGCCGAGGGCGGAGAGCCCTTTGCACAGTATGTGGTTGGAAACGTTTATTTTTGGTGGGACTTTCTGCGGATAGAGAACAAAAACGCAGACTCATTTCCAAATCATCAGGCTTTTAAAGCATATCTTAAGGAAAATATTTCCAAATGCGAGGATTGGTTTTGGAAATCGCTCATGGGCGGTATGTACTTTGCTGCCAACAATCTAAACAGATATTACAGAAAGGGAGACGAGGACATAATTCCGCCCCAACCCGAAAAAGCGCAGGATCTGTATAAGATCGGTGCTGAGGCGGGACATCCGATTATGCAGGCTATTTATGCTGACGACCTAACCAAGGAGAGCCGCAGTGAGGAAGCCCTAAGCTGGTATAAAAAAGCAGCCGAAGGAGGTCACCCGGGTGCGTGGTACAGCGTGGGACGCTGCTATTTTAACGGAGAGGGAACAGCGCAAAATGACTCCTATGCCGTACAGTGCTTTGAAAAGGAGCTTGAGAGAGATCCCTTTTACGAGGGCGCATGCAACCTGCTGGGAAAGGCGTACTTTTTCGGAAGAGGGGTTCCTCTCGACTACGAAAAAGCGTATAAATATCTTTATACGGCGTTTCAAAAGCATAACAGCACCTGGGGCGTATTTTATCTTGCTCAATGCGCCTTTAACGGTTGGGGTACGCCGATAGATTACGGTATGGCGATGATGTTTTTAAGCAAAATGTCATTTCAAAATGCCGAAGCCGATTATATGCGGGGGTATATGTACGCCAGAGGATTGGGCGGCGTACAGGAAAACATCAAAACAGGCGTCGAATATCTGAAAAAGGCGGGAGATTTCGAAAAAGCAAAGGAAGAGCTTTCACATTATAAAAAGACTTTGTTTGGAAAATGGGTAAGAAGGGTTTAGGCCTTGTTTGAAAAATCGGGAACACCGTCTTTTCACCATCGGTCATCTTCTGCATCAAGAATCCTCGTCAAACATCGGTTTGGCTGCGTTTTTTCCTTGAATCCAATCATTTTGGTTCGAAAATCCTGCATTCCCTTTATTTTCGAATAAGCCCAAACTCCGATTTTTAACCGATACCTTTATAGAAGGTTCAACATCCAAAATTGTAAAAAGGCAAAATAAGAAAGGATACCAAAACAGAACAGCAATACAAAAGAATAATGCACTATTCACCA
>DNUB01000065.1 GCA_003508605.1 Oscillospiraceae bacterium
AACAGGCTCGTCCAAATCCCACAGCGTTGAAAGCCTTGAAAGCTGCGGCGCAGAAGTTCAAAAGGGCAATGCTCCGGAAGAAAGAAAGCTGCAAAGGCTGTTCAGAAACCCGGAGGCCACCACCCTTATCAAACGCTGCAACGACTTTGGCGCAGGCGGAGTTTCCGTTGCTATCGGCGAGCTGGCGGACGGGCTTGAAATAGATCTGAACGCCGTTCCGAAAAAATATGACGGCTTGGACGGCACCGAATTGGCTATATCCGAGTCACAGGAAAGAATGGCGGTAGTCGTTGAAAAGGAAAATGTTGAAAAGTTTATCGCTCTTGCAGGCAAGGAAAATTTAGAGGCTACCCCTGTTGCGGTGGTCAAGGAAGAGCCGAGACTTAAAATGAAATGGAACGGAAAGACTATCTGCGACATTTCACGTGAGTTTCTTAATTCCAACGGCGCCGAAAAGCACACCGACATAGCGGTTCCCTGCCCCCATGTCAGCTACTCTACGGGCAGAACCAACACAAAGCAATGCTGGGAGGAAATGGTCAGCGATCTTAATATCTGCTCACAAAAGGGTCTTATTCAGCGGTTTGACAGCACTGTAGGAGCGGCGACGGTGTTGATGCCTTTCAGCGGAAGAACACAGCAAACTCCCGTTCAGGCCATGGCGGCAAAAATTCCCGTTAAGGGCAATAATACAAATACGGCGTCGGTTATGGGCTGGGGCTTTAATCCCGCAATAAGCACACAATCCCCCTACCATGGGGCAATGCTGGCGGTTATCGAAAGCATTTCTAAGGTAGTTGCAGCCGGAGGTTCTTCCAAAAAGTGCTGGCTCACCTTCCAGGAATATTTTGAAAGAACGCAAAACGACCCTTCACGCTGGGGCAAGCCTTTTGCCGCACTTTTGGGCGCATACAAGGCACAGCTTGAGCTTTCCTGCGGTGCCATCGGCGGCAAGGACAGCATGAGCGGCACCTTTGAGCATATAGACGTTCCCCCCACCCTTGTTTCCTTTGCCGTTTCCACAGCGAGGGCTGAGGACGTTATTTCCGCCGAGTTTAAGATTCCTTACAGCAAGATAGGCTATATAGCTCCCGAATATGACGAAAACGGACTGCCTGATTTTAAAAGCGTTAAGGCCGTTTTCCGCAAGGTTGAGGAGCTTATTAAAAACGAAAGCGTTATTTCGGTATGGAGCATTGCAGGCGGCGGTATTGCCGAGGGTATCTTTAAAATGTCTCTCGGAAACCGTGTGGGCGCAAGGCTTGAAGGACTTACGGATGATGAACTGTTCACTCCCGTTTACGGCGGCTTTGTCTTTGAGATTGACAATGACAAGGACAAGAATCTTGAGGGTGTTCGCATTATCGGTGAAACTCTCCCCGAATATGAGATTATCTGCGGAAATACCAAGCTCCATATTGCCCAATTAGAGGAAAAATGGAACAGTAAGCTTGAACCTGTTTTCAAAAATACAACTCCCGACCAAAAAGCTCCCGAAACCATCGCTTACAACAACGGCTGTGATATAAGCTGTGCCGCCGTCAATAAAACGGCTCAGCCTAAGGTACTGATTCCCGTTTTCCCCGGCACTAACGGCGAATACGATATGGCGGACGCATTCAACAGGTGCGGCGGCAAGGCGGAGACCTTTGTTATCAGAAATATTAATGCGGCAGCTATGGAGGAATCCGTAGATGCGTTTGCAAAGCTTATTGAAGGCAGCCAGATAATTGCCGTTCCCGGCGGATTCAGCGGAGGCGATGAGCCTGAGGGATCGGCTAAGTTCATTAACGCATTTTTCAGAAATCCCAAAATCAAGGACGCTATCAACGATATGCTCTATAAGCGCGACGGCTTGATGCTTGGTATCTGCAACGGCTTTCAAGCCTTGATAAAGCTGGGGCTTCTTCCCTTTGGAGAGATTAAGCCGCTTACCGAGGATAACCCCACCCTTACTTTTAATACCATAGGCAGACACCAATCGCAAATGGTATATACAAAGGTTTGCACCGATAAATCCCCTTGGCTTATGCACTGCAGGGTGGGAGAAACTCATACCGTTCCCATTTCTCACGGTGAAGGACGTTTTGTGGCTAAGGAGGAGGTTATCCGAAAGCTTATTGAAAACGGTCAGGTAGCTACTCAGTATGTTGACCTCAGCGGTAAGCCCACCATGGAGCTTGCCTATAACCCCAACGGCTCAATGTATGCTATTGAGGGCATTATTTCCCCCGACGGCAGAGTTTTGGGTAAAATGGGACACAGCGAGCGTATCAGCGACGAAAGATGCGCCGTTAACGTTGAGGGAAATAAGCTTCAGCCTCTCTTTAAGGGCGGCGTGGATTACTTCAAATAAGGTGATTTATTGTGTACGAACTGAAGGAAAGAGCTTATACGGAAAGTGAAAAACAAACCGTTGGCATATCTGTCCTAATGAGTTTAATATACATTGCTCTTTTTGGCGGTTATTTGGTTTTAGGCTCTCTTATAGCTCCGAGGGGGATTTTTTATCCTTACATTTTTGCGGGAATAGCCGCTGTCGAAATACTTCTTTTTATTGCAAACACGATTATGAGCCTTGTCTGTTTTATGAAGAAACGCACCGTGATAGCGGTGATCGGCGGTATTGTTATGTTTTCCGCCGCCCTTGCCATAACCGTAAGCCTAAGCGGCAATTGTTTTAAGGATATAGTTTCGGGCAGTAAAACAACCACCACCGATTTATACGAAATCACCGAATATAAGACCAATTCGGCGGATACGGCATTTGAGCTCGGTTTTGTAAACGAGGAGGGAAAATATATTTCGCTTTCCTTATCCGAGAACATTTTTGAAACTCTGGAGGAAAATGCCGAAACAGGTGAAATATCAAAAATAAGCGGTTTTTATTTTCTGTCGCTTCCCCGACACTGTAATAGCATTGAGGTAAAATATTATCCCAATTCCCGTGTTTTTATCCATGCGGAGGTAAAAAACGATATTGCCTGACAAAAACCATTTTAAACGGAGAAATAACCTGATGGCATACGGTAAAGATAGGAGCAAGCTTTATATCGGAATACTTATCGGCTTTATACTGCTTCTTGCGGCAGCGGTTATATTTGTGCTGTTAATTCAACCCGCACTCTATGAAGACGAGTGCAGAACAAGAGTATATGAGGATATTGAAGGCAAGCTGCTGGAATATGATGTGATGAGTGCAAATATCTGCGTAGTAAAGTGCGATGAAACCGAAGAAAACGGCAGCGTGAAGCATCTTAGCTACTCCTTGGGCTCAAGCGGCATTATTTATAAAAAGGAGCAGGCAGGAAAATATTACGCCCTTACCGCCTGCCATGTGGTTGCCGACGCAAGGAGGAATACAAGGTTTTTAATCCAGCCCTACGGTACTTTGTCATACAGACAGACAAAGGAAAACGGAAGGAGCTTATCCCTTGAAGAGTATTATGCGCAGTTTCCCTCTGCAAATGTCGAATATTGCGATGAAAGCTGCGATTTGGCGGTTATCAGCTTTTACAGTCCGAGTAAATTAGGGGTTCTGGATATTGCACAGTCCGATGCGCAAAAAGATACCAAAATTGCCGTAATAAGCAATCCCGAGGGCGAAAAATTTATACGCACCTTTGGCTGTATAACCTCCGACAGCCCTGTAATCTTTTCGGGAAACGACGGAAAAAGTGCCAATACAACCATACAGCACAATGCTTATGTAGCTCCGGGCAGCAGCGGAAGCGGCGTTTTATCCTTTGACAGCGGAAAAGCCGAAATCGTGGGAATAAATATCGGCGGCGGCACAAATTTTATGGGTAAGTTTCAGTACGGTGTAATGATTCCCAGCCATCAGATAAGTAATTTTTTAGAAAAAATGATTGCGGAACAGAGAGGTCATTCCAAAGTTTATCGATAACGGGACATTACATCGGAAAATCTTATGTACGGCGAAAGCATTATCGGCGAGATGATACGGTTAATTTATATCGGACGGCAAAAAATTTCAGCTTTTGTTTATGATAAGTGTGATTGCATTAAATAACAAAAACAGGAGAAATGACAAAATAATGAATTTCAAAATAATGAAAGAAGAAGATATAGAAGCGGTTATTCCATTTTATATTGAATATTACAATAATGATGACAGTGAATGGACGGAACAAACAACATATAAACGCATTCATCAGGTACTCACACGGGAAGATTCCTATTGTCTTGCAGTCATGGAAAGGGATACTGTCATAGGCTTCGTTATGGGATATTTTGAACAATTTGACGACGGCTTTATCTACGATTTGGTTGAGATAGTAATAGCTTCCGAATATCAAAATAAAGGAATCGGAACAGAACTTATGAAAGAGCTGGAAAACAGAGTCAGGGAGAAGGGTGCACTGAATATTCGATTAGATGCTGTTAATGATGAGTTTCACGAGCATTTTTACGGCAAATTAGGCTACAAGAACGTTTCCAATTTCGTTTCAAAAACAAAACCGCTTTAAAAATAACAAAATACCACAAAACAGGAGGACATTCAAATGCTATCAAAAATCGGCATCAGACCCGTAATTGACGGACGTCAGTTCGGTATCCGCGAAAGTCTTGAGGAACAAACCATGAATATGGCTAAGGCTGCGGCGGAGCTTATCACTTCCAAGGTACGCCACGCAAGCGGCGAGCCTGTGGAATGCGTTATTGCGGACACCACTATCGGCGGGATCGCCGAAAGCGCAGCCTGCAATGAAAAATTCGGCAGGGAAAACGTTGTTGCAACACTTACCGTTACCCCCTGCTGGTGCTATGTTACAACGGTAATCGACGAAAACCCCGGCACCATTAAGGCTATCTGGGGCTTTAACGGAACGGAGCGTCCCGGCGCAGTATTCTTGGCTGCGGCTATGAGCGCATATGCTCAGATCGGTATGCCCTGCTTCTCTATTTACGGTCATGACGTTAAGGACGCCGACGATAAGACCATACCCGACGACGTGGAGGATAAAATTCTTCGCTTTGCACGCTGTGCGGCAGCTGTGGGAGATATCAGAAACAGGAGCTATGTCAATATCGGCGCCGTGGCTATGGGCATTGCCGGCTCATACTGCAACGAGGACTTTTTCCGCAGCTATTTGGGTATGCACCCTGAGTGGGTGGATATGACGGAGATTATACGCCGTGAAAAGCTGGGCATTTACGACAAGGACGAGTATGAAAAGGCTTTGAATTGGATAAAAGCGAACTGTAAGGAAGGCACGGACATTAACCCCACCGACGGAATGTTTTATCAGCGCACGGTTCTTTCTCCCGAGGAAAAAGAGGAAAATTGGCAGTTTATAGCAAAAATGACCTGTATTGTTATGGATATTATGAAGGGCAATCCAAAGCTTGCCGAGATGGGCTGGCTGGAGGAGTCAAAAGGCAGAAACGCAATTTTGGGCGGCTTCCAGGGTCAGCGCAACTGGACGGACTTTATGCCCAACGCCGATTTTACCGAAGCAATTTTAAACACCTCCTTTGATTGGAACGGCAAACGTGAGCCTATACCCTTTGCTACGGAAAACGACGGACTGAACGGTGTTACACTGCTGCTTCTGCACCAATTGACCTCGAAAGCCGCCGTTTTTGCGGACGTAAGAACCTACTGGTCGCCTGAAGCCGTCGAAAGAGTAACAGGCTGGAAACCCGACGGCGTCGCCGAAAACGGCTTTATTCATCTCATCAACAGCGGTGCTGCCGCTCTCGACGGAACCGGCGCATGCCTTAACGAAAAAGGCGAAAGCTGTATGAAGAACTGGTGGGATATGACGGATAAGGATATCGACGCTTGCCTTAAATCTACCTCCTGGTGCTGCGCAAACTTAGGGTATTTCAGAGGCGGCGGATTTTCTTCAAGCTACTCCACAAAGGGAGTAATGCCCTGCACGTTTGCAAGAGTAAACCTTATTAAAGGTTTAGGTCCTGCCATTCAGGTGGTTGAGGGATATACCGTTGAGCTTCCCGAAAAAATTAACAAAATCCTTCTGGACCGAACCGACAAAACCTGGCCTTCAACCTGGTTTGCGCCCATTCTTACAGGTACCGACAGCTTTAAGGACGTTTACTCCGTTATGGCTGACTGGGGGGCGAACCATGGCGCATTTGTCTACGGACATATCGGTGCGGATCTGATTACCCTTGCTTCTATGCTGCGCATACCCGTTTCTCTGCATAATATTTCCGAGGACAGGATCTACCGCCCTCACGCTTGGACTGCCTTTGGCACAAAGGATTTAGAGGGTGCGGATTACAGAGCCTGCGCCAACTACGGCAGCTTGTATTGATTACCGATTTTTATTTATTCAATAATGGGCGGCACCCCGAATTTTTCATAAGTTCGGGGCACTTCCCCTCATTGAAAAGCATCGGTTTTTGCATAGCATAATCTCTTTTCACGGCAGACGCTTTGTTATTGGCAATCTGTATTCATAAAAACATTTTACTGCCGGCTAAGCAAAAAGATGTTTCTCATAAACCGAAAGGGTAAGGGAAACATCTTTTGGATTAAATAATATCAGGAAAGGAACGATCACCTATGAATTTTAAAAAGAGCCTGACGGCTTTGTTTCTTGCGATGGCGTTATTGTTTGCCTCTGCCTGCGATAAAGGCAGCCGGGATATCGAAAATACAAATGCAGGCACAAGCAGTTCCGTTTCCGAACAAAAGCCTGCCCCCTCGGACGGATTTAATATTATAGGAAATACGCTTTATGATTCCAACGGAAACGAATTTGTTATGAGAGGCATAAACCACGCCCACGTATGGTTTCAGGATAAGCTGGACGAAGCCCTGCAGGGAATAGCCAACACAGGCGCAAACTGTGTAAGAGTGGTTTTGGGCGACGGAAACTCCACTAACGGCTGGGGACCGACAAGCGAAGAGGAAATAAAGAATATCATACAAAAATGCAAGGACAAAAATCTTATCTGCATTTTGGAATCGCACAACGGCACAGGCTCGGATAACGCCGCCGACCTTGACAAGGCTGTGGAATATTGGATAAAGGTAAAAGATACATTTATCGGCGAAGAAAAATATGTTATCATAAATATTTCCAACGAATGGTACGGAAGCTGGAAAAAGCTTGATAAGTGGCGCGACGCATATGTTGGGGCAGTTAAAAAGCTGCGCGGCGCAGGAATACGCAATACTATTATGGTTGATTCGGCAGGCTGGGGACAGTGCGCCGAAAGTATTGCCAAATACGGCAAGGATATTCTTGACGCCGACCCTGACAAAAACACTATGTTTTCCATACATATGTACGGCAGTGCGGGGGGAAACAAAAATCAGATAAAAACCGCCGTCGACAACGCATTGGATAAAGACTTGTGCTTTGTAATCGGTGAATTTGGCTGGAATCATTCCGACGGAGACGTGGACGAAGCCTATATTATGGAATACTGCACCGAAAAAAAGGTGGGTTATTTAGGCTGGTCATGGAAAGGCAACGGAGGCGGCGTTGAGTATCTGGATATTGCCCTTGACTGGGAGGGAAAAGCCCTTTCCGAAAATTGGGGCGAGGTTCTTGTTAACGGACCTAACGGCATAAAGGAAACCTCAAATATATGCTCGGTTTTTAATAAAAAGTAATGTGCCTGATTTTTATGATTGCGTACTGAGGTTCCCCGCCTTTTGATGAAAACAAATGCCGCAGCACAATCAGTTAATACTAATCTCTAATCAAACAATAGCCAGATCCATTGTTTGATGCCGCCTTAAAAGTATAGTATAAGCTGTTCTTTAATAAAACAAAGGAATGGATTTTAACGATGAAAGCAATAAAAAAATCATTTCTGTCTGCTGTCCTTGCCGCAGCAATGCTGTTTAATGCGGCGTGCAGTCAAAGCGTCGAGGACGTTGAGATAGTTTCCGAAAGCGGTACGACTATTTATGAACACGACCGTACGGCTGCGGAATCGAAAGGTTTTTCGGACGAAGCAGCGGTAACCGTTCCCGCCGAGGAAAGCTCCCCCGGGGAAACAGACGTAACAGAGGAGCATACCGATACGTCCTCGGTTTCCGATACATTTGCCGAGGATTCCGCCGCAACGGCTACCGCCGCCGAATCCTCCAAGCAGAGCCACACGGTCACAGCAGCCGTCACAAAAGCACCTGTCGTTACAACAGCTGCCGCAGCCAAGCCGCCGGTCACTGCCGCAGCTGTAACAAAGCCTCCGGCAATTATAACCACTCCCGTTATTACAACCGCCGCTCCCGAAAAGCCTGTTTCTTCAAAGGGGTTTAAAGTAAGCGGTACAAAGCTTTTGGACGCTAACGGAAATGAATTTGTAATGAGAGGAATAAACCATGCCCATGTATGGTTCAGAGATAATTTGGATCAGGCCTTACAGGGTATCGCAAATACTGGAGCTAACTGTGTAAGAATAGTTTTAGGCGACGGCAATTCCTCCGGCGGCAACAACTGGGGACCTACAAGCGAAAGCGAAATTAAAAATATAATACAAAAATGTAAAAGCAGGAATTTAATTTGTATTTTGGATTCTCATAACGCAACAGGCTCGGACAGTGTTTCCGACCTTAACAAGGCCGTTGAGTATTGGAAAAGGGTCAAAAACGCTTTTATCGGCGAGGAAAAATATGTCATAATCAACATAGCAAACGAATGGTACGGAAGCTGGAACAATCTTGACAAGTGGGCAAACGCCTATGTTGACGCTGTAAAAGCACTTCGCAGTGCGGGAATACGCAATACGATCATGGTAGATTCGGCGGGCTGGGGACAGTGTGCAAAAAGCGTTGCACAGTATGGCGAGAAAATTTTTAATGCGGATCCCGAAAAAAATACCATGTTTTCCATTCATATGTACGGCAGCGCAGGAGGAAACAAAAACCAAATCAAAACCAATATAGATAATGTACTAAACAAAAATCTGTGTCTTGTAATCGGGGAATTTGGTTGGAATCACTCCGACGGTGATGTGGACGAGGATTATATTATGCAGTATTGCTCTCAAAAAAATGTGGGTTATATTGCTTGGTCGTGGAAAGGAAACGGCGGCGGGGTTGAATATCTGGACATTTCCTATGACTGGGAGGGGAATAACCTGTCCGATTGGGGTGTAAATCTCGTGAATAATACCTATGGGATCAGGAAAACTTCGAAAAGATGCACCGTGTTTTAGAAAATGCGGCTCTGTCGTGTAATGCTAAAGCTGACAGGTGTGGCGCATAATATTCAATGAGGGGCAGCACCCCGGATTTTTCATAAATTCGGGGCACTGCCTCTCATTGAAAGATTCCCGATACTGTAATAAAAGACCGAATATCCCTGCCCTTCGCCATACGCAAAAGCAAAGACTCCGTCAGGCGGGTTATGTTCGGTCTTTTAGAGTGGGATACAATCCCCCTCGCCCAATCACCCTCCCGATGAAACGATCCCTTTTTCTGCGTCAATAGTAACGGTAGTTCCGCTTTTCAGAATTTGTGTGGCATTTTCCGCTCCTACGATTACGGGAATGTCAAGCGACAAGCCAACTACTGCCGCATGACTGTCCTTGCCCGCCTTTTCGGTTATTATTCCTCCGGCTGCTTTTAAAATTCTCATAAGACCGTTATCGGTTTCGGGAATAACCAAAATGTCGCCGTTGGCAAAGCTTCTGACGGCTTCCTCGGCCGTTCTTGCCACGCAAAGAGGCGCAGTCGAAACCTTGTCGGTAACGCCTTCTCCCCTTACCAGCACGTCTCCCACCACATGTACCTTCATAAGATTTGTAGTGCCGCTTATTCCCAAAGGTACTCCTGCGGTTATTACGACTAAATCTCCGTTTTCAAGATGACCCTCTTTTACGGCGCAGTCAACGGCATGGTTAAACAGGTCGTCGGTAGTATCCATTATTTTGCTCATAATGGGGATTACGCCCCAGCTAAGACTTAACTGCCGCCATGTTCTTTCATTTGGAGTGCAGCTTAAAATAGGACGGTTGGGACGGTATTTTGACAGCAGCTTCGCCGTTCCGCCTGTGGTGGTTACGGTTAAGATCGCTTTTGCGTTTAAATCAAGAGCCGTGGTAACGGTGGCATGGCTTATGGCGTTGGTGACATTTTCACCCCTGTCGACCTCTCTTTCTCGAAATCTCTTGGAGTAATTTATGTTGTTTTCGGTAGTCTCGGCAATCAGTGCCATCGTTTTAACAGCCTCTACGGGGTACATTCCTGCGGCGGTCTCTCCCGAAAGCATTATTGCGCTGGTACCGTCATATATGGCATTGGCTACGTCTGTGGTTTCCGCACGGGTGGGACGGGGGTTTTTTATCATGGATTCAAGCATTTGTGTGGCTGTGATAACCTGTTTTCCTGCATTATAACCACGTTCTATCAACATTTTTTGCAGCTTGGGTATATTTTCAAAGGGTATTTCAACACCCATATCCCCTCTTGCTACCATAATTCCGTCGGCAACTCTTAAAATATCGTCAATATTGTCAACACCCTCCTGATTCTCTATTTTGGCAATAATCTTGATATCCTTTCCGCCGTTTTCCTCTAAAATCCTTCTTACCTCCAAAATATCGGCGTCACAGCTTACAAAGCTTGCCGCAATAAAGTCAAAACCCGTTTCGCAGCCGAAAATAATATCGCTTTTATCCCTTTCGCTGACATAAGGCATGGAAAGCTTGGCACCGGGGAAATTACAGGACTTGTTATTGCTTAAAAATCCGCCGTGCACTATTTTGCAGCGAATATCGTCCCCCTCGGGCTTGGTATCTATCTCTATTACCTTCATTTCAATAAGACCGTCGTCGGCGAGAATTTTCGTGCCGATATCTATGTCCTTTGCTAAATTCTTATAGGTTATGGATACCTCCTCGGAGGTTCCCTCCACCTCTCTTGTGGTAAGGGTAAATATCTGACCGTCCTTAAGCTCCGCCTTTCCGTCCTTAAACTGCTTAACTCTCACCTCAGGCCCCTTTGTGTCTAAAAGTGAAGCCACGGGCAGACCCAATTCTTCTCTTATCCTTTTTACCTGTTGAAAGGTTTTAAGGTGTGTTTCGTGATCTCCGTGAGAGAAGTTCTGACGTGCAACGTTCATTCCTGCCTTCATAAGCTCTCTGAGAACATTGTCGTCGGCGGTGGAGGGACCCATTGTGCAGACAATTTTTGTTTTACGCATTTTAATGATTTCCTTTCTATACCAAAATTTCCGGATTTTTCTGATTTTATTCAATGAGGGGCAGTACCTCTCACGGAATAAACGAATAAGACTAAGGCGTGTTCACATAAAATCAATATGCAGATTTTCGAGCATAATTTTGTTGCCTGCAAGGCAAAATTT
>DNUB01000009.1 GCA_003508605.1 Oscillospiraceae bacterium
GCCAAACGCAGTTAAAAAAGCCAACGCAGTAACCCCCGCAGGAGCGCACCCCGTCGCAAGACGGAAAAGCCAGCGGTTCGCCCGCAGCCCGTAGAAATTACCAAAAGCCAAACGCAGTTCAAAAAGCCAAACGCAGTTAAAAAGCCAAACGCAGTTTAAAAAAACCAAAAAACGCCAAGTGCAACGAAAGGAAAACAAAAAATGGCAAAATCCTCCAACTCCCAAAAAAAAGCAGTAGTAAAAGCAACCACCCCCGAAGAAAAGAAAAAGGCCCTTAACGCTGCCATAGATATAATCATAAAGCAGTACGGCGAGGGCTCTGTTATGATAATGGGCAATCAAAAGGCAAAGCTTAACGTGGAGGCGGTCTCCACAGGCTCGCTGGGCCTTGATATGGCACTCGGAATAGGCGGACTCCCCAAGGGCAGAATCGTGGAAATTTACGGTCCCGAGTCGGGCGGCAAGACCACCGTTTCCCTTCATGCCATTGCGCAGGTGCAGAAAAAGGGCGGCATTGCCGCATTTATAGACGTAGAACACGCATTGGATCCCGTATACGCCAGACAGCTGGGAGTGGACGTGGATCAGCTTATCGTATCCCAGCCCGATACGGGAGAACAGGCACTTGAGATAATAGAAGCCCTTGTGCGTTCGGGGGCTATCGATGTGATCGTTCTCGACTCCGTCGCCGCAATGGTAACAAAGGCGGAAATAGAGGGCGAAATGGGCGACAGCTTTGTGGGAGTGCAGGCAAGACTTATGTCGGCGGCAATGAGAAAGCTTACCGCAGTTATATCCAAATCCGACACGGTAGCCATTTTTATTAACCAAGTCCGTGAAAAGATTGGCGTTATGTACGGAAACCCCGAAACCACACCCGGCGGACGTGCGCTGAAATTTTACGCCTCCGTCAGAATCGAGGTAAGAAGCGGCGAGACTATAAAGGACGGAGATAAGATATTAGGCAGAAAAACAAAGTGCAAGGTGGTCAAGAACAAGGTAGCCCCTCCCTTTAAATCCTGCGAATTTGATATGATATACGGACAGGGAATAAGCAAGATGGGGGAAATCATAGATATGGGCGTAGAGCTGGGCATTATCAAGAAATCCGGTTCATGGTTCAGCTATGAGAATATGAAAATAGGACAGGGCAGAGAAAGCGTTAAAAAGTGGCTTACGGAAAACCCCGATATTTCCGACGAGGTAGAGGGAAAAATCAGAGCAAGAGCAGACGAGCTGTTTAAGCTTATGGCGGGAGAAGCTCCCGAGGAAAATTCGGGAGAAGGCGGCGGCTCCGACGGCGGCAGTGAGGACGGCGAGGGCAAGCCTGCAGAAGCACCCGCAAAAAAATCCGCAAAGGAAACCAAAAAGTCGGCGAAAAAAGCCGCCGTTGTGGAAGCGGAGGCGGATTTTGACGAGTTTTCCATAGAGGACATAGACGATTAAACGGCAAAGGGAAGGGCAATGGGATTTATTGAGGAGGAGCAGAGGGAAGCGGAAAAAAACGCAGAATACGAAAGGGCAAGAAAAAGAGCCATGTACCTTTTGGGCAGCCGTGATTATTCCGTTGCGGCGTTAAAGGAAAAGCTGCTGAATAACTACACCGCGGAAACCGCAGAGCGTGTTACGGAGGATATGCTGAGGTACGGCTTTCTTGACGACGAGGCCTATGCGAAAAAGCTTGCCTCTTCCCTTATCAGAGGAAAAAAGTACGGGGTTTACCGCACGAAAACCGAGATGAAAAGAAAGGGAGTCCCCGGCAACATTATAGACGACGCTTTGGCGGAATATGAAGAGGAGGATTATTCCGAGCAGCTGAAAACGGTGATCAGGAAGAAATATCTTGACAAAATCTATGACAGGGACGGCAGAAGGAGAACGGTTCAGGCTCTCGTAAGAAGAGGGTACGGTTTTTCGGAGATAAAGAAAGCCGTATTGGAGGTTTTGGAGGAAGAGGAAGAATCGGAAGAAGAGGAAGAATCGGAGGAATAAGAGAAAACGGGAATATGAATGCGGAAAAGGCTGCAAGAGCAAGCAGACCGTGTAATAAACGGTATTATTGCTCCATCGGTTAAAGCATGCCGCAGAATCCGGGCGCAAATAAAAAAATTCAAGGCTGTTATTGCAATTTAGGGAAACCCTGATAGGTTCTCCCTAAGACCCGTTAAAAACGGACGCTATAGCTCCTAATACAGTAAAAAAAAGAAATCAGAGGTCTTTTTAATGAAAGAAATAAAGGTAGGAATGGTCTCCCTCGGCTGCCCCAAAAACCAGTGCGACGCCGAGCTGATGATGAGAAAGATACATGACGCAGGCTACAGGCTGGTATCCGAGCCGGGGCTTGCCGACGTGGTAATAATAAATACCTGCGGCTTTATACAGTCCGCCAAGGAAGAAGCCATTGAAGAAATTATGGAGGCGGTTAACCGCAAAAACGATAATATCAACAAAAAAATAATTGTCACAGGCTGCCTTGCACAAAGGTATACAAAGCTTATGGACGAGGAATTTCCCGAGGTTGACGCCGTTCTGGGCTTAGGCTGCAACGGCGGTATCGTTGCCGCAATCGAGGAGGTTTTAAAGGATAAAAGGGTAATAAAGGAAACCGCCATAGGCGATTACAATATAGAGGGGGACAGACTGATGTCTACCATGCCCCACTACGCCTATCTGAGAATTGCGGACGGCTGTGACAACCGCTGTACCTACTGCGCAATTCCTTATATAAGAGGACGCTTCAGAAGCAGACCTATGGAAAACCTTGTGAAGGAGGCGGAGGGACTGGCGGAAAAGGGCGTAAAGGAGCTTATCCTCGTAGCACAGGACACCACACGCTACGGACTTGATCTGTACAAAAGGCTTATGCTGCCCGAGCTTTTAAACAGGCTTTGCGAAATCGAGGGCGTTAAGTGGATAAGGCTTTTATACTGCTATCCCGAAAGAGTGACCGACGAGCTGATAGACGTTATGGCGTCCCGGGAAAAGGTTATCCCCTACATAGATATTCCCATTCAGCACTGCAACAGGGATATTTTAAAGGCAATGAACAGGCAGGGGGACGAGCAGACCTTGTGGGATCTTTTCGCAAAGCTGCGTACAAGGATACCGGGGCTTATTCTCCGCACCACGCTTATTACAGGCTTTCCGGGAGAAACGGAGGATCAGTTTGTGGAGCTGGCGGAATTTGCCAACAACGTTAAATTTGAGCATTTGGGCTGCTTCCCCTATTCGAGAGAGGACGACACGCCCGCTGCGAAAATGGAAAATCAGATTCCCGAATCCGAGAAAAAGCACAGAGCGGAAATTATTACCGAGCAGCAGGAGATAAGAGCCGCAGATTTCTGCGAACAGCAGAAGGGAAAGGTCTTTGAAACGGTAGTGGAGGGCTATGACAGATATTTTGAAATGTACTTCGGCAGAAATTATATGTACGCTCCCGAGATAGACGGAATGGTTTACTTTAAGGGAAAGGGACTTAAAACGGGACAGTTTGTTAATGTTAAAATAACTGAAAGCATGGAAAATAATTTAATAGGGGAAACCGTTTGATTTGTATACGGTTTTTGAAAGCGAAAGAGGAGTAGTATTGTGAATCTTCCTAACAAGTTAACATTGGCAAGAATAATTGCCGTACCTTTTTATGTAATATGTATGCTTCGCAGCGATATACCCTTGAATTACCTTTGGGCACTGATTATCTTTGTTTTGGCGTCCCTTACCGATTTGATAGACGGAAAAATCGCCAGAAGGCAGGGCTTGGTCACCGATTTGGGTAAATTCCTCGATCCCCTGGCGGATAAGATACTTGTCAGCTCTGCGCTTATCTGTATGGCTGATCTGCACTGGTGCTATTCCTTTACGGTGATTATCATTATCGCAAGAGAGTTTATCGTGTCGGGCTTAAGGCTTATAGCGGCAGGGAACAGAGACCATGTGGTTATTGCGGCGGGGATATGGGGAAAGATGAAAACGGCTGCAACTATGGGCTCGATCTGTATCATAACGGCAATGTATATTTTTTCGGTTAATTTCAGCCTGCTGCCTGCCGATTTCCCCATAAGGCAGATCTCGGAAATCCTTATGTACATATGTACGCTTTTGACCATTATAAGCGGCGGTATTTACCTTAAAAAATATTGGCATTTATTTACGGGGAGCAAGTGAGAAGGAGGGTATCCATATGAAATGCAGCAAATGCGGAGCGGAAAACCAAAAGGGCAGATTTTGCGAGGAATGCGGAGAGGCGTTGGAGGATCAAAGCAGGGAACGGGACCGTGAGCCCGAAAACGACAGCACCGGCGGCGAAAAGGCGGAAAAGCCCGATAAAAAAGAAAAAATTGCGGAAAAGAAGGCGGAGGAAAACTCTTCTCGGACAAATGAGGATTCGCAGGAGGAAAAACCCGCCGAGGGCGACGTGAAGGAAGCTCTTCAAAATCTGGAAAACTACGAGCAGGGAACCATAACCGACCCAAAGGACAAGCCCAAGGAAAAGAAAAAAAGCTTTTTGTACCCTAAAAATCCCATGCTGTGGTCGTTTTTATGGCTTTTGCTTTTCGGAGCGATTTTGGGGACGCTGTCCGCTATATTCTTTAATACGGATTTAGAGGGCAAGGAGATAGCATTCGGAATTATCTTTGCCGTATTTGCGGCAGGAGTTCTTGCCATAAACTTTGTATACTATTTTCCTGCGGCATTACAGCTGGACAAGCTGCTTAAGGGAAAAGGCGCAAGGCTTGAATACCGTTTAAAGAATTATGAGCTGATAGATATTGCGGAAAAGGCGAAAAAGCGCAACAGGGGCTTTTATCTTGCCATAGGGCTTTTCGGGCTGGCGTTTACGGTTTACTACATTTACATTCTTGCAACCACCGTGCAGCAGACCACGCTTATGTGGGTAAGCCTTATTTTCAGCGCATGCGTGTTTGTTATCTGCGGAACGCTGTTTTTCGTAATGCCCAAATTCAACTACGGGAAAACCATGGAAAACGGAAGCAGGGTAATTATAGGAAATAAGTCGGTATACTACGGCGGCACATACTATCATTGGAGAAACGTGCAGCCCGACGCAACCTTCGGAAAGGTAAACACCAAAAAGCATGAGCTGGAAATAACCTTTACGCAGGAATTTAAAAACGGAAAATCCCAAAAGCAGCGAGTGGAGATTTACGCCCCCGATACTGCCTTAAGGGAAATAACGGGGCTTCTTGAGGAGTACGAAAGGAGCAATAAAAAGTACAGGGAGAAAAAAGAAGAGATGTCGGTGGTAAACGGCAAGCCCGTATCCAAATAATGTCACAGACGGGAAACGGGGTTCCGCCGAAAAGGGATTGCGTTCAAAAGGTTTTTTATAATCAAAATCCGATGTCCCCCGCCTTTTGCGGCAAGCAAAAGGCATAGCATCATTAGGAGGCGGGTTCCATTCAGTCTTTCAGTGGGGGAGATA
>DNUB01000151.1 GCA_003508605.1 Oscillospiraceae bacterium
TTAATATTTTTTTAAAATTTGTGTATTATTTCTTATAAGGAAAAAGTTCTTATGTGGAAAAAACAGCGCATTTCCTGCTGAAAATCAGTAGAAATACGCTGCCGTAATATCAAAAAGCTGCATATGCATTTACAAAATACGCCTGTATTCTTACCCGACGTCGCCGCTGCTCACCAAATCATAATACTTACCTCTTTTCTCCATAAGCTCGTTATGATTTCCGCATTCCGCAATTCCCTTGTCGCTTATAAACATTATCTTATCGCAGTTTCTTATGGTGGAAAGACGGTGAGCAATAATAAAGCTGGTTCTTCCCTTTAACAAATGGTCTATTCCTCTTTGTAAATAACGTTCGGTCTTAGCGTCGATAGATGACGTGGCTTCGTCCAAAACAAGAATTTTCGGATCGGCCAAAATTGTCCTTGCAAAGGAGATAAGCTGCTTTTGTCCCTGAGAAAGCCCCGAGCCTCTCTCGTTTACCTTTGTATAGTATCCGTCGGGAAGGGCGGATATAAACTCGTCCACTCCCACAATCCTTGCCGCTTCCTCAGCTTCCTTATCGGTTGCGTCAAGTCTGCCGTATTTTATATTATCCATAATCGTACCGCTGAAAATAAAGCTGTCCTGAAGCATTATTCCCATTTGGCTTCTGAGCGAATGGAGGGTTACACGGGAAATATCCACCCCGTCTATATCCACCTCGCCGCCGCTTAAATTATAGAATCGGCTGATAAGGTTTACTATGGTGGTTTTGCCCGCCCCTGTAGGACCTACAAGAGCAATACTTTCTCCCGCTTTTGCATTAAAGCTCAGGTTTTCAAGAACATTGGGTCCCGTTTCGTAAGCAAAGGTAACGTCCTTAAATTCCACATTCCCTTTTATGACGGGCATTTCTTCGGCATTCGGCATATCGTCCACCGCAACCGCCTCGTCCATCGTCTCGAAAATACGCTCTAAGTAAGCCACCGCATTTATAAATGTGTTCATCAGGTTGGAAAGATTCAGCAAGGGCTGCCAAAATCTTGAAGCATAGCTGCACATAGCAACAATGTTTCCAAGAGAAACCACTCCCGAGCCGAACACAAGCAGACCGGTTATGAAAATCGCACCTCTTACCGTAACCGCAATAGTATCTACCGACGGGGCAACCAAGTTGCTGAACGTTACCGCCCTTAACCAGCTTCTGCGGTAATTGTTTTGCAAACGGTCATATATTTCCGCATTTTCATTTTCACGTGTGAAAAGCTGAGTTACCTTTGTACCCACTATGCTTTCGTGAGTGTAGGCGTTAAGATTGCTGCTTTTATTGCTTACCTGCTGCCAAGCTTTTCTCTGCTTGTTTTTGATAATCAGTATTACCAATGCAAAAACAGGAAGTCCGCATAAAATAACCAAAGCCAAACGCCATGACACAAAGAACATAAATACGGTAATGAAAAGCAGGTTGAAAATTTCAAGTACAAAGTTTATAAGTCCGTTTGTCATAAGATCGGAAACACTGTTTATGTAGTTGATGATACGCACAAGTATTTTTCCGTGAGGACGGCTGTCGTAATACTCAAAGGAAAGCCTTTGGAGATGCTCAAATAAATCCTTTCTTATATCATAGACAATATCCTGCCCCACCTTAGTCATTATTCTTGAACGCATAACGGAAAAGGAAACGCTGACGGCTATAGAAAGCAGCAGCAGTACGCCCAATATAACAACTTCCCTTACGCTCCCTTTGGGAATTGAAACATCAAGGGCATATTGGGTGATAAGAGGGGCAAAAAGACCGATAACCGCCGCCAATGCGCTTAAAAAAAGTGCTGAAAAGATTTTCTTCTTATAACGTCCGCAGTAAACTAAAGCTCTCTTTAAATGCCGTATATCAAAGGGGGTTTCAAGGGTTTCATCTACGTCAAATTTATTTCTTGCCATTTATGATCATTCCTTTCCTCTTGAGGAGCTTTTGCACCGAGTTGTCTTTAAGGCGCAAAAGCGACGGTTTGAAAGAACCCGATTTTTCAAGTTCACTCAAGCATCCGCCTCCTTAGCAGCATTGCAGCTCGTACACCTCACGGTAGTAGCCCTCTCGTGCGATAAGCTCCTCGTGAGTTCCTATATCCGCTATTGTTCCGTCCTTCAGTATAACTATCTTATCCGCTTTTTTGGTCGATGATATTCTCTGCGCTATTATAATTTTTGTGCATGGAAAATCGAGATTTTCAAGGCTGTGCTGTATATTCTTTTCGGTTTCTAAGTCAACCGCCGAGGTGGTGTCGTCTAAAATCAATATGGAGGGCTTAACCGCCAATGCTCTTGCCAAGGCAATGCGCTGCTTTTGTCCCCCCGAAAGACCTACTCCCCTTTCGCCGACTATGGTCTCATATCCCTCGGAAAGCTTTCCTATAAAGCTGTCTGCGTCCGCATATTCAGCGCATTTGACCACTTCGTCTTCAGACATATCGGTATTTCCGAAGGCGATATTTCCGTCTATCGTGTCCGAGTAAAGCAAAACGTCCTGTGTTGCAAAGCCTATACCTTCCCTTAGCCGTCTAAGCTTAAGCATTCTCACGTCCTCGCCGTCCACAAGCACCTGACCCTTATCCACATCGTAAATCCTCGGTATAAGCTCGGCAAGGGTGGTTTTTCCCGACCCTGTTTCTCCCATTATTGCCACTGTTTCTCCCGCCTTGATATCAAGGTTTATGTCGTGGAGTATGTTGGTATGACCGAAACTGAAGGATACGTTTTTAAAGCTGATATTTCCCTTTATTCTGCCTTCAGGCTCAACCGCATCCTCTCTGTCGGCAATTTTTGATTTTCCGTAATAGATCTCAATAATTTTATTGGCGGAAGCGGTAAATCTCTGGAAATCATTTATGATAGTTCCTATATTTCTCATAGGATTGGCCAATGTCCAGATAAGTCCCCCAAATGCGGTAAATTCGCCTGCCGTGATCCGTCCGCCAATAACAAAAATACCGCATGTGATCAGCTGAACCACCTGCAATGCCTGAGCCGTTATTTCAATTATGGGGTAAAACTCAAGCCAGGTTAAAGCGGCTTTTTTATTTGCGTCCGAATAAGCCTTGCTCTTTTTGTCGAACTGCTCTATTTCGTAATCCTCTCTTGCAAAGGCTTTTACAACACGGTTTCCCGATATATTTTCCTCCGCCGCCGTGTTAAGCTCGGAAAGCCGCTCACGCAGCGCAACATGAAGGGGCTTGATCTTTCTTTTGAAAACAAAGGTAATGCCAAAAATAACAGGAGTAAGAGCCAGCATACAAACCGCTACGACAGGATCAAGAGAAAAAAAGTATATTACCGAAGCGGTAAACAGCACAATGCTCTCCAATACCGCCCTGATGATCCATGAAAGGCTGTGGCGAACCCAGTCTATATCTCCGCTCATTCTTGTCATAATATCTCCCGTACGGTAAATATTATAAAAGGAAGCGTCCTGAAGGTTAATGTTTTCGTAAAGCCTTTTGCGTATATTGTAAATAGTAGCCTGAGAAGCAGTTTCATACAGCATTGCGGCACTGTACTGAATAACTGCCCTCAGTACGGTAAAGCCTATCATAGCACCGACCATCCAAATCAGAAGCCCCGATTGCCGCTCTATCATTTCAAGGGCATTGTCGGCGGTTATAAAGGTATCCACAATGCGTTGACTCATCATAGGCGTGATTATGTACATTGACTGGCAGCAGACGGAAAAAATCATTGCCAGAATATAACGCCCATGGTAGCCCTTCATATTGTTCCACAGCCATCTGAACAAAAACATAGTTTACTCCCTTCGTCAATTATTTTCAATGAGGGGCAGTGCCCCGAATTTATGAAAAATCCGGGCCATAAGCTCCTCAGGGTTTCAGTGGGGGACCCAGTCCCC
>DNUB01000322.1 GCA_003508605.1 Oscillospiraceae bacterium
AACAGTATTGCAAACTGAGCAGTGGCTGCCCTCAGTCTTGCCTGCTTCCGTGCAGGTGGCTTCAACAGCAGGGTCAACAACCTTTGTATGTCCTTTGGCGGGAATTGTCTCCTGCGCTTTAATTACAGTATTGCAAACTGAGCAGTGACTGCCCTCGGTTTTGCCCGCTTCCGTGCAGGTGGCTTCAACTGCAGGGTCAACAACCTTTGTATGCTCCAACATTTCAATTTCTATTTCTTTTGTTTCCCGACACCTTTTGCACGAAACCGATTTGATTCCTTTTTCGGTGCAGGAGGGTTCCTTTGTCACATTGCCGTTTTCCTCGTCCCAATCGTGACCGAGAGCGTCCACAGTGATATTCTGTATAGTGGTTTCTTTTTTCCCGTCGCCGTCTTCAAAACACTTATTGCATTGGGTGCAGTGCCAATACTCCTTATTTCCCTTTGCGGTGCAGGTTGCTTTAACCTCCTCGATTTTTTCGAGGTTAAAATGCTCCGCCTTCAGCTGAACGGTCTGATTTGTCTTGTCATAAGCAATATACTGATTATCGGCTTCCGACACAAAGCTTTCGCTTACGTCGGCGGTTCCGTTCGCCGTTATATTTATATAATTCGGAGTATAATTACAAAGCAATGATTTGCTGGTGGAAACGCCTATCGGTTTTTCGGTGGAAAAGTTATCGCCTATTATAATCATAGGTGTGTATCTCGATCTTTCAATATATACATTGGCATTAGAGCCGCCTGATTGGGCAGTGGTGTTTGAATACATGGATATTTTTCCGTCAAGAATAAGGTCTCCTTCATATAAGTATATGCCCCCGCCCTTTGAAGCCGTATTATTGGTAATCGTTGTGTTGTCAGTTATTTTGAAGGTGCCTCCCATGTTGACAACACCTCCTCCGACCTTGCCTTCTCCCTCCGCTTTGTTGTTGTAGAGAGTACAGTTGTTGGTTGTAAGCGTTCCCCGGCTGATAAATATCGCTCCGCCGTATTCGTTTCCGCCTTTTGCGGTGTTCTCGCCAACAGAGGAATGATACAAATCAAGAGAAGCGGAAGTATAAATGCCTGCGCCGCGCTCTGCGGTATTATGATCAATTGTGCTTCTTGATATTTCCACCTTTTGGGCATAGTTAAACGACAGACCGCCGCCTTTTTTTGCCGTATTGTTGATGATAAGGCTGTCTGACGCCGTAAATGTACCGCCGCTTAAAACCAGTACTCCTCCGCCGTCTGCATTTGTCTCATTATAATTAATAAAACTCTTGTTGGTTATCTCAAGCGTTCCGCCGTCAACACATACGCCGCCTCCGCCGTAATTGATCCCCGTTGTTTTATTATTACAAATACTACCGAGATCCATCGTGAGCTTTGCGCTTGTTCCGCTTACAAGTACGCCTCCGCCGGAATAAGTGGCTTCGTTGTACTGGATTAGACCGCCCGTCATTTCAAATGTGCCGCTGGTAAAAACTCCGCCGCCGCCCGTATACTGGCTTTTCTCGGTTGTAACCTTATTTCTGAGGATGCGGCCGCCGCTCATATTAAAGTCTCCTCCGCCCACATATACGCCGCCGCCCTGTTCCGATGTTTCGTTGTTCGAAATAATGCCGTCGGTCATAACAAACGGTTTTACGCTGGAGACATATACCCCGCCGCCTCTGCCGCCGCTGCCCGTTGTTTTGTTGTCTGAGATTTTGCCCCCGTGCATTGTAAAAGCTCCGCCGAAGCTTACGTTTACGCCGCCGCCGTAGCTTGACGCACTGTTGCCCGATATTTCGCCGTCCCACATCGTAAAGGTGCCGTTATCCTTTACAATTACTCCGCCGCCATGCCCGGTATCGCTTATAAGACTGTTATTAGTGATTGCGCCGCCGTACATATTAAAGGTTGACTTTGAGATATAGACAGCCCCGCCCTCAGTATGATATGCGTATTGCTCGTCTGTCGGTTTGCCGTTTTCGTTGTCCGTGATTATGCCCCCGTACATGTTGAAGGTTGCGCCCGAGACATAAACTGCTCCGCCTTGGGCTTCCTCCTTACTGCCGGTCAGCTTGCCCTCCTGACCCGATCCCTTGCAATCGCACAGGGTGAAAGCGGCATTTTGATATACGTAAAAAAACCGCGCTCCCTGCTTTCTTTCTCCGTTATAACTGATCGTATGCCCGTTAAGACAAAGAACGGTATCCTTGCTTATCATTGTTTGGCCGGTAATTACGATATCGTTTGCAAGATAATAATGCCCGCCGCCGGTCATATCGAGACTGCCATCCTCATTGGGTGCGGATAATTCCGTCCAATCGCTGATTGCTTCTCCGTGACTGTCGTCGGTGCAGCCCAAATCGCCGCATACCTTATGCGAGTGCACGTCTGCCGCCGTTAATCCGGACCGTGTGCCGAACATCAATCCTGCTGTTATTATAGAGGCTGCCGCCGTAATTGCCATTACGGCTCCTTTTAAAATTTTTATCATTTTTTAACCTCCGTATACATCTGGCAAAATAAATATTATAGTATCATAATATCTTATTTTCGTGCAGCAGTACAGCTGTTTTTCGTGAAAAGCCGTTTTTTCTGCGTGAAACGTATTTTTTGATAAAAAATCATAAAAAAACAATAAGGCAAAGGATAAAAGGGTAAGCGGTCAGACGCAGGTTTTTGCCTTAAAACACTCCGAATGCTGCTTTTTAATCCTATGCCAAATAACCGCAAAGCAAATTATGTTGGCTAAAAGAGTAATTGCCCAGGAAATAGGATAAGAAAGGTAAACCGTAAATACCGTATGGTAATTCGGAATCTGAAAAACTGTGGCTATCCAAAGCAGACGAAGTCCGCAGACCCCCAAAAGCGATACGGCCATAGGCATAATTGCGTAACCCAAGCCCCTCAGCATTCCCACCATAACGTCCATCATTCCGCAAACAGCATAGGTGGTTACTATCACCGAAAGCCTCACCATTCCTGCGTCTATTACCTTTCCTGTGCCGGAGTAAATGCCTAAAAGCGGTCTGCCAAGAAGATATGCGGTCCAGCCTGCGGCAATACCCGTTACCGCCACACATAAAAGTGCGCTTTTCAAAATTTTATGTATACGGTCGTATTTTCCTGCGCCGATATTTTGTCCCGTAAAGGAAATCGCCGCCTGATAGAAGGTGTTCATTGCCATATAAATAAAGCCCTCTATCGAAGCGGCAGCCGAATTTCCCGAAATGACCGTATCTCCGAAAAGGTTAACGGAGGATTGTATTACCACATTTGACAGTGAAAAAATCACACCCTGAAAGCCTGCGGGAAGTCCGATCCTGAAAAAGGACAGCAGAATTTTTGATTTGATTCTGAGACTTTTTATATCAAGGTGAATTGCGCTTTCGTCTTTTGTAAGACAAACAACGATCAGGCCTGCGGAAATAAGCTGGGAAATAACCGTGGCTAAGGCAACTCCCGCGACGTCCATTTTAAAGGCAATGACGAAGAGCATATTTAACAGCACGTTTATCACTCCCGCTGTGGTAAGGAAGTACAGGGGACGCTTTGTATCGCCCACCGCACGCAGAATTGCCGAACCGAAGTTGTATACCATGCTTGCGGGCATTCCCAAAAAGTAAATTCTCAGATATAGTATTGCTAAAGGAAGCTGCGCTTCGGTGGCGTTCATAAGCTCCAAAAGCTCAGGGGCAAGTATAAAGCCCAAAACCGCCAAAATCGCTCCGCTGATAACGGAAATCAGCATAGCGGTATGCACCGTATCATGCATCAGATTATAATCACCCGCCCCGTGCGCCCTTGCCGCAATTACATTCACGCCTACGGAAAGCCCCACAAACAGGTTTGTAAAAAGATTTATCAGCGAAGAGGTTGAGCCTACTGCGCCCATCGATATATCTCCCGCAAAATTTCCCACTACGATTACATCGGCGGCGTTAAACAGCAGCTGAAGCACACCCGACGCCATAAGCGGCAGCGAAAACAGCAGCATTTTTTTAAGCACCGAACCGCTGCACATATCCATTATGTATTGTTTTTTTGCCAAGTAATTCACTGTCCTTTCAATATCTGTTTTTTCACTTTGTATTTTTGATAAATCCGAATTTCCATAATTTTTCGCCAATTATATAATTACTGACCGCCCATTCGCTACGCCGGTATCTTTTTTTCATCTTTTCACATTCCAGCTTTGCCTGCTCTTCCATTGAAATAAAATCACTGTCGACAATATCAATTTCATCGCTGCTTTCGTTTATATTCCAGCCTTGAACAATCCAAACCTTATTATTTTCAATATTTCCCACCACTTGTTTTTCTAAAATTTTATATTTGCAGTTATATCGGCAAAATCCCCGCACATTTTTCAGATAAAACTCCGCCGCCTTCTCTGCTTCACTCCTGCTAAAGAATACCCCGACGGAAAAATCCTCGCAATAATCTTTACCGCATAACTCAGTATCCGTTATAATCAAAATCCGATGTCCC
>DNUB01000176.1:0-415 GCA_003508605.1 Oscillospiraceae bacterium
GACATCGGATTTTGATTATATTCTCAGAGCATACAGCTTTTATGCAGATTCTTTACTATAACTCAAATCAATCCGCAGGTCTTTGTCTGACCTTAATATGCACCTCCCTGAGCTGCTGCTCGGTAACCTCTGTAGGCGCGCCGAGCAAAAGATCCTGCGCATTGGAGTTAAGCGGAAAGGCTATAACTTCCCTGATGCTCTCCTCCTCCAAAAGCATCATAATAAACCTGTCTATGCCCAAAGCCATACCCGCATGAGGGGGTGCGCCGAACTTAAAGGCATTGTACAGCGAGCCGAACTGAACTCTTACATCTTCCTCGGTATAGCCCGCTATCTCAAAGGACTTTATCATTACGTCTATCTTATGGTTTCTGACTGCGCCCGAAACAAGCTCCACACCGTTGCACACCAGATC
>DNUB01000176.1:730-7672 GCA_003508605.1 Oscillospiraceae bacterium
CTCCACACCGTTGCACACCAGATCGTACTGATATGCAAGAACCTCTTCGGGATTTTTGGTGTTAAGAGCCTCCAGCTCTCCCTGGGGCATTGAGAAGGGGTTGTGGGTAAAGGCGGGCTTTCCCGTTTCCTCGTCCTCCTCGTACATGGGGAAATCCACTATCCAGCAGAACTCAAAGCAGCTCTTGTCCACAAGTCCCATTCTTTCGGCAACCTCTGCCCTTATCTGCCCCGCAAACTTAGGCGCATTCTTTTTATCGTCCGCAATAAAGTAAAGCACGTCGCCCACGTTAAGCTTCGCCCTTTCCTTTAATTCCTTTCTGTCGGAATCGGACAGGAACTTGTCGATAGGTCCCAAATAATTAAAGCTTTCGTCTACCTTAACATAGCCCAAGCCCTTCATACCGATAGACATGGCAAAGGCCTCCATTTTTTCAAAGAAGGTTTTGCTCCTTGACGCCATACCGGGAACGTTTATGGCTCTGACGGTTTTTCCCCTGAAGGGCTTAAAATCGGTTTTTACAAATAAATCGGAAATATCGATAATTTCAAGGGGATTTCTTAAATCGGGCTTATCCGTGCCGTACCTTAACATTGCTTCCTCAAAGGTAATTCTTTTAAAGGGCGCAGGTGAAAAGGGCTTATTGGCAAATCTCGATAAAATTGCCGGAACTACCGTTTCCGCTACCGCAAAAACGTCCTCCTGCGTTGCAAACGCCATTTCAAAGTCTAACTGATAAAATTCTCCCGGGGTTCTGTCCGCTCTTGCGTCCTCGTCTCTGAAGCAGGGAGCAAGCTGAAAATATCTGTCAAATCCGCTTACCATATAAAGCTGCTTAAAGATCTGGGGAGCTTGAGGAAGGGCGTAAAACTTTCCGTGATGCTTTCTGCTGGGTATAAGGTAATCTCTTGCGCCCTCGGGGGAGGAGGTGGAGAGAATGGGCGTTTGCAGCTCCAAAAAGCCCTCCTTCTTCATAAGCTCACGCATAAGGCTCATTACCTCGGAGCGGAAAACGATGTTGTCATGCATTTTCCTGTTTCGCAAATCAAGGAAACGGTACTTTAAGCGTATATCCTCATTGCTCTTTTTGGAGGAATCCACCTCAAAGGGCAGGTTTTCGCTGACAGCTCCCAATACGGTTAATTTCTCCGCTTCGATTTCAACCTTTCCCGTGGCTATTTTTTCATTGTAGGTAGAGGGATCTCGGTTAATGACCTTTCCCTCGACCGATACCGCATATTCTCTGTGAATGCCCTCCAAAAGCTGCTCATGGTGCTGTGTGGTTATCTGCACAATGCCGTAATGGTCACGCAGGTCAATGAACTTTATTCCTCCGTGATCTCGGATATTTTCCACCCAGCCTGCCACACGGACGGTTTTCCCTAAGCAGTCCTCTCCTATCATCTCGGTGGTGTGGGTGCGGTATTGGTTCTCTCTTATCATTATTGTGCTGTTTCCTTTCTTGATTTTTGGGTTATTTTTATTGCTAATATATTTTTCCGTGGGAGATTTTATTTATCCAACCCGTTGCGCCTTGAGGAAGTAAGTCCTTATCCGCCGCCCTGCCGTCGTCAAACATAAGATTTGACTGTACCCAGTTTATCATACAGTGCTGTCCCATTTCAAAGCCGTAAAACACAGAAGCAACGCCGCCGTCGCCGTTATATACCCACTTGGGGAGAAACAGCTCGGTATTCCTCATTGCCTTAAAATCCTCCAAAAAGGGCTTTATACATTTATCAAATTCCGCCATTTCGTCATACCGACCGTGAGCTATAAGAATTTTTGTTTTTGTTTTTCCGATGCTTTTCAGCGATTCTCTCGAAGGCGTATACCCGGCCGCAATGGGCATCGCTCCGTCAAAATAATCGGGATATTCCTCCAGCAGCTTCCAGGTAAACGCTCCGCCGGAGGAAGCACCCAAAATTATTTTACTGCCGATATTATCCTTATATTCATTTGCGAGCCTATTCCAAATGCCCATAACGGAAATGCTGTAGGGAATGCTGAAGTCGCTCCACGCTCCGTCAATGCGTCCGTCCTCGGCTCTGCTTTCGTTTGCCGCAGGCACAATAACATACGCTCCCCCCATTTTCTCCTGGTAATCGGGAGAGGCAAACTGCTCGGCACCGCAGCACATAATGCAGTCGATGCCCATAAGCGCATTGCTTGCACCGTGAAAGAACATAAGAGCGGGATATTTTTTGCGGGGAGAGGCTCCGTGCTTTACAGGATCGTAAACATAATACTTTATATCTCCAGTTTCCTTGCAGGGATAAGCATATTCGTCGAACAGGCCGTAGTATTGTTTTCCCTTGTAGGTAACGGAGTAGCTTATAAATTCGTTGTCCTTAAGATATTTTGCCCATGGCGGAATTGCGGCTTTGTCCTGGGTTGTTTTTTTGAAATCGGGTAGGGGCATGGCACACTCTCCTTGAAATTGTTTTCGTCAATGTTTTTATTTCTCTTTTAATTTCCTCTCCAAAATCCCCTTAACAACACCCGGTGCAGCCACACCCTTAAGCTGCCTGTTGGCCTGTCCCATAAGGAAGCCGAACACCTTTGCTTCCCCGTTTCTGTACTGCTCCACCACGGCGGGATTGTCGGCAAGAATCCTGTCAATGACCTGCTCCGCCTGTCCCAGATCCTCCTTTATCCAAAGGTTTTCCTCGTCGCATACGGCGTCGGGGGCTTTCCCCGTTTCAAGCATGGTGCAAAGTATATTTTTGCCGAAGCTTTTGTTTATTTTGTCGCTGTCCATTATCTCAACCAGCCTTGCCAGATCCTTAGGCCGGAAGGGCAGCTTTTCCATATCCGCTTCTCCCGTGTTGATTCTCCTCATCAGCTCCACAAGGATAAAGGAGGCTATGCTTTTGGGATTGTTGTAATACTTGACCGCTTCCTCAAAGAAAAAGCAAACGGCTTTATTGTTCAGAATAGACTCGGTTTCGTTGGGCGCAATGCCGTATTGGTTTATATAACGCTCCCTGCGGGATTCGGGCATTTCGGGAATATCGTTTTGTATCTGCTCCAGCTCCTCCTCGGTAAACACTATGGGAGGGATATCCGGGTCGGGGAAATAACGGTAGTCCTGTGCGTCCTCCTTTGAGCGCATTGCGACGGTTTCACCTGTGCTGTCGGTGTACCGCCTTGTTTCCTGCACCACCCTTTCACCGCTTTCTATAAGCTCGGTCTGCCGGTAAATCTCATACTCGATGGCTCTGCCTATGGCTCTTACCGAGTTAATGTTCTTTATTTCCGCTCTTGTGCCCAATTCCTTTGCGTCCTTTTCCGCAAGGGAAATATTTACGTCGCACCTTAAGCTGCCCTGCTCCATTTTTCCGTCGCAGACTCCCGCATATTGGAGCAGCAGCCTTATCTTTTCCACAAAGGCAGTGACGTCCGCCGCCGAATGAAAATCAGGCTCGGTAACTATCTCTATAAGGGGAATACCGCAGCGGTTATAGTCGGCAAGGGTCTGCCTGGTGCTGTCCTCGTGAACCAGCTTCCCTGCGTCCTCTTCTAAGTGAATGCGGTTTATTCTTATTCTCTTAGGCTCTCCCTCGGAAACAATATCCACATATCCCCCGAGACAGACAGGACGGGGCATTTGGCTTATCTGATATGCTTTGGGCAGATCGGGGTAAAAGTAGTTTTTTCTGTCCCATTTTGTAAAGCGGCTGATGTCGCAGTTAAGAACGCAGCCTGCCTTTACTATATATTCCACAGCCTTCTTGTTTAATACGGGAAGAGTGCCGGGAAGTCCGCTGCATACGGGGCAGCAGCGGGAATTAGGCTCTCCTCCGAACTCTGCGGAGCAGGTGCAGAAAACCTTTGACTTGGTCAAAAGCTCTGCGTGAATTTCAAGTCCGATAGTGGGATAGAGTTTCATTTGATGTAAATCCTTTCGTACCAAAGCTGAATGATAAACAGAAATTCATCATATCGGCGCAGTTATTTCAATATGATTTCCTTCCGAATACACAAATTCGGCGACCCAATTTTTACCGATTTGAGTCAGCGGAAAGCACAGTTTTTTCCCGCTGATTTTTATTTTTAAATTTTCAATATTGTCCGTGCAAATACTCGGCAGGCAGCTGCTTCCGAAAACGTGCCGCTCTTTTGTTTTCTTGTATGCAAACAGCCCGAATCTGAATCCGTCTATATCAAAAACGCTGTATATATTGTCTTTTTCAGTTACCTTTTTCTCAAAAAGCTCTTCATAAAACCCAATTGCTCTTTCCATATCATCTACGCATATATAAAGGGATTTGATTGATAAATTCATGAGTTTTTCTCCTGATAAAATAAAAGCTCATTACCGCATTTCATAAGCTCTGCCTGCCTGCAAAACCGTAGCTTCGTCAAATCTCCTGCCCGTGATGCTCATACCGATGGGCATACCCTTTTCGTTCTCGCCGCATGGAAGGGAAAGGGCGGGAAGTCCCGCAATATTAACGGGCACCGTTAGAATATCCGCCGTGTACATTTTAACGGGATCCGAATCCTGCGAGCCTATTTTGTAGGCGACAGAGGGAGCGGTGGGGGTAAGAATAACATCGGATTTTTCAAAAATAGCGTTGTACTCCGCAATAATTTTCTGCCTTAAAGCGCAGGCTTTTCTGTAATATGCGTCAAAGTAGCCGCTGGAAAGGGCGTAATTTCCCAAAAGTATACGCCGCTTTACCTCGTCCCCGAAGCCCTTGTTCCTGCTGTCGAGAATCATTTCACGGTAGTTTTTGCCTTCGCCTCTCAGACCGTATTTTATGCCGTCATATCTTGAAAGATTGGAAGCGGCTTCCGCACAGGCTATAAGATAATAGGCGGGTATTCCGTATTTTAAGGAGGGCATTTCACAGCTTACCAAAACCGCCCCCTGCTTTTCCAATTCCTTTGCGGCGTTCATAACGGCGGTTTTGACCTCCTCGTCCACCGCTTCGCCGTAAAACTCCTTGGGAATGGCAATTTTAAGACCCTTTACGGGTTTTTCCGCATTTCTGTTAAAGTCGGTTTCCCTTATATCCGAAGAGGTTGCGTCTCTTGAGTCCTGTCCCGCAATAACATTCAGTATCTCTCCGCAATCCTTTACCGAATTTGCAATAGGTCCGATCTGATCCAGGGAGCTTCCGAAGGCCACCAGACCGTAGCGGCTTACTCTGCCGTAGGTGGGCTTAAGTCCCGTTACTCCGCAGAAAGCGGCAGGCTGTCTGATAGAACCTCCCGTGTCCGAGCCTAAAGCAGCGGGAACAAAGCCTGCCGCCACCGCCGCCGCCGAGCCGCCCGAGGAGCCGCCGGGAACACAGTCGGTGTTGACGGGGTTATGGGTACGCTTAAAATAAGAGGTTTGGGTAGCTCCGCCCATGGCAAATTCGTCCATATTGGTTTTGCCGATCAAAACAAAATCCTGCTCCTTAAGCTTTTCCGCAACATGAGCGTCATAGGGCGGGATAAAGCTTTCCAGCATTCTTGAAGCGCAGGTGGTTTTTATTCCGTCGGTGCAGATATTGTCCTTTATTGCGAGAGGGATACCCGTAAGAAAACCGGACTTTCCCTCGTCTATGCGCTTTTGCGCTCTCTCGGCGTTTTTTATCGCCTCTTCCCTTGTAAGAGTGATAAATGCGCCGATTTTGTCCTCATCCTTATCGATTGCCTTAAAGCATTCCTCGCATAATTCCCTTGCGCTTACCTGCTTTTCGTCCAAAGCCCTTCTCAGCATGGAGACGGTTGCCCTTTTCATATCCATATAAGCCGTTTCCTTTCGGTTTCTGTTCGGTGAGGGGCATTGCCCCGAATTTATGAAAAATCCGAGTCGTAAGACCCCCGGTCCTTCAGCGCAGTTCTGTTCTCTGCTGAAAAACCGAATCGAACCCGCCGCCCGGGAGGCGGGGGTAATTTGGATTTTTATTGTTTTTTCGTCATACAATACCGTACAAAGCAAAAATAAATCCTTGTACGGCTTTTGATTTTCACTCCATCATCTTCGGCAGCACATAGCAATCCTCATTGCCGCCTGTTACGGCGTTCTGCATAAGCTTTTCCGTCGGGAAGGATTCCCGGGGGTTATCGTCTCTCAGCCTTGCATAGGGGATTTGATTGTTGTCCTTGGTGTCGTCGTATTCTATGTCAAATTCCCGTATCGTATCCATAAGGGCGATTATATCCCCCATCTGCTCTGCCATTTTTTCCCCTTCCTCATCGGTAAAGGACAGCTTGGACAGTTCGGCGATATGGTCAAGCTCCGTTTTTTCTATTTTAGCCATAAATGTTTCCTCCGTCGGGGATTTAGTATTGTTGTTAGTATATTCTAAAATGAATAATTGCGAAATGAAAAATGCAAATCCTTTTGGAAATTTTATTATGTGATACTCGAAAACCACATAAAAATCCATAATACTTATACATTATTGTAACACAGACAGCATTTTTTTGCAAGAGCTTTTTGGGCTTTCCTGAAAATAAAGGGATCCTCGGATTTTCGTCCCATAACAAAATCAAAAGCCGCAAACCTTGGGCTTACGGCTTTTCCTTTGATATTTCCTTACTTCTTCAAACCGAACTTCTTGTTGAACTTGTCAACACGTCCGCCGCTGTCGATAAGCTTCTGCTTACCTGTGAAGAAAGGGTGGCATTTAGAGCAGATTTCCACTTTAATATCCTGCTTGGTGGAACGGGTTTCGATTACGTTTCCGCATGCGCACTTAATAGTGGTGGGCTTATAATTGGGATGGATTCCTTCTTTCACTATGTCACCGCCTTTTCCTTATCTATTTCAGCCTGATGGGGAGCAACCCATCGGGGATTTGCCGACAATAATTATATCATAATGGGGTTGGATTTGTCAATAATTTTTTTAAATTTGGTTTTACTCGGAAAATCGTAATGAATTTTTCACCTTGCGGTGGGCTGTTTTATTTTTATAATCGCTTTGAGGGTTGGCTTTTT
>DNUB01000332.1 GCA_003508605.1 Oscillospiraceae bacterium
ATACGATATAATAAAGATAAAAATAAAAGCAGGAGGATTTTTCAATGAATAAGGACTACTATCTCGGATTTGATATGGGTACAAATTCAGTGGGTTGGGCAGTTACAGATTTGGATTATACTCTTAGGAAGTATAAGGGTAATTTAATGTGGGGTGTTATGCTTTTTGACGAAGCACAGCATGCAGATGAGCGCAGGGCATTTCGCACCGCACGGCGCAGATTAAACCGCCGTGTTCAAAGGATACAGTTATTGCAGGAATTGTTGGCACCGGAAATTCAAAAAAAGGATCCGCATTTCTTTGCACGAATGAGGGAAAGCAGACTTTTGCCTGATGATTCCGAGCATAGGACACATAATGTTTATTTTGACGATGAAAACTATACCGACAAGAACTATTTTAAAGAGTATCCCACTATACATCATCTGATATGCGAGCTTATGGAAAACGATAAGACGCACGATATAAGACTTGTGTATCTGGCCTGCGCTTACATATTAAAGCACAGAGGTCACTTTCTTATCGAAGTGGATTCCGATAATATCGACGAGGTAACAAATTTCTCTCCTCTTTATGAAGGATTCATTGGCCGGTTTGAATCCGTTGCGGAAACGGAGCCGCCTTTTGAATGTTCAAGCGAGGATTTCGGCAATATATTAAAAAAGAAAGTAGGCATTACGGCAAAAGAAAAGGAATATAAAAATCTGCTTTTCGGAGGAAAAGCACCGTCGCAGGACAGCGACGGTGAATATCCGCTGAACGTGTCTAAATTGATAAAGCTGATATGCGGAGGAAAGGTCAAGCTGTCGGAGATATTTAAGAATGAAAGCTACAAGGAACTGGAAAAGGATTCGGTTTGTGTTGCTTCCGCAGATTTCGACGATTATTTGGAAGAAATTTACAGTCGTCTTGAAGACGGTGACGGCGATTTGCTGAAGGCTGTTAAAGCCATGTACGATTGGTCTTTGTTAGATGATATACTGAATGGCTGCGGTAATATATCTCAGGCTAAAAAAACCGTATACGAAGAACATAAAAGGGATTTAGAGGATATTAAATACCTTATTTCGCACTATCTTCAGGAAAAATATGACGAGATATTCAGGGAAGCCGGAGACAAGGACAATTATGTGTGCTATGTTCAAAATCTTAAATCCTTGAAAAAGGGCGTCTATCCGAAGAAAAAATGCTCACAGGAGGATTTTTGTAAGTTTATATTAAAATATATTACAAAAATTTCTCCCAATGACAAGGACAGAGAAAGATACGAGAGAGTAAGGAAAAGAGCAGAGGAAAAAAGTCTTTGCCCGAAACAGGTTACAAGCGATAACCGAGTAATTCCTTATCAGCTTTATTATACGGAATTGAAATCTATACTTAATAATGCCCAAAAATATCTTCCCGTTTTGAATAAAGCTGACGAATACGGCACGGCTGCAGAAAAAATTCTGAGTATTATGAAATTCAGGATACCCTATTATGTGGGTCCGTTGGTCAAGTTCAACGGAAAAAACTGTCACGCATGGATTGAGAGAAAGTCGGAGGGAAAAATCTATCCTTGGAATTTTGAGGAAAAGGTCGATCTTGACACAACCGAGGAAGCTTTTATAAAACGAATGACCTGCAAATGCACGTATATTGCGGGGGAGGATGTGCTGCCCAAAAATTCGCTTTTGTATACAAAATTTACAGTATTAAATGAGATTAACAACATTTCCGTGGACGGAAAGCGTATTTCACCCGAGGCAAAGCAAAAGATATTCAATCATTTCTATGTTGAAAATACGGCGAAGGTGACAAAGAAGAAGATAAAGGATTATCTGATTAGAGAAGGATATATGATTCAGAATCAGGAGCTTTCGGGAGTTGACGATATCCTGAAGTCTTCATTTAAGCCTTATCATGATTTTAAGCGGCTTTTATCACAGAAGCTTTTGACCGAAAACGATGCAGAGGAAATAATAGAGCGGATTACTGCCGCCACTGACAGAAGGCGGTTAAAAAAATGGCTTAAGGAGCATTACGGTCAGCTGTCGGAAGAAAATGCCGTTTATATATCAAAGCTTTCCTACAAGGATTACGGCAGGCTTTCAAGAATGCTTTTAAACGGAATAACCGACATCGATACCACAACAGGTGAAATCATATCAAATACGGTAATGGATATGCTTTGGAGCACATCGTGCAATTTAATGGAGCTTTTAAGCGGGAAATACGGTTTTTCAAGGGTAATCGAAAATCTGAACAGTGAATACTACGCAAAAAGTCCCATGGGCGTGGCGGAAAGATTGGAGGAAATGTATGTTCCGGTCGCAGCGCGCCGAACAATTATAAGAACCTTGGATATAGCAAAAGAAATAAAACATATTATGCAGGGAGATCCAAAGAAAATCTTCGTGGAAATGCCCCGGGGCGGCGGCATTAAAGGAAGGCGCACAAAATCCAGAAAGGATTCCATAAAGGAATACTTAGAGCTTGCAAGAGAATTTACCGAAGGCAGAGAAATAGATAGGCTGGAAAAACAGCTTGAAGACTTTAACGACAGCAGTCTGCGCTCGGAAAAATATTACCTTTATTTTATGCAGCTTGGAAGGTGTATGTATTCAAACGAAGCTATCGATCTTGACCGCATCGGAAACGACAGTATTTATAATATCGACCACATCATTCCTCAGGCAAAGAAAACCGATGACAGCATAAATAACAAGGTGTTGGTTAAATCCGAATTAAACGGTGCTAAAAAGGATCAATATCCGATATCCGATGAAATCAGGCATAAAATGTACGGATTTTGGAAAAGCCTTAATGACAAGAGCCTGATTTCCGAGGAGAAGTTTAAACGCCTGACCAGATCCACTCCGCTTTCTGATGAGGAGCTGTCCGATTTTATCAGCCGCCAGATAGTGGAAACCTCCCAATCCTCAAAGGCGGCAGCAAAAATTTTGGCGGAGCTGTTTCCGAACAGCGATATAGTCTATGTAAAAGCAAGCTTGGCATCGGACTTCAGAAATAAGTATGGAATGAATAAATGCCGTGAAGTGAACGATCTTCACCATGCAAAGGACGCATATTTAAATATTGTAATGGGCAATGTTCACGATGTGCTTTATACTAAAAATCCTATTAACATTATTAAAAACGGGGAAAGATATTCCATGAAGATGGAAACTTATCTTTCGTGGGATATCAGACGGGGGGATAATGTGGCTTGGATCCCCAATGCTTCGTTTGGCACGGTTAAGAAGATGATGAGTAAAAACAGTGTCAGATATGTCAGATATTCGTACAAACCGAAAGGCGGATTTTACGATCAGACAATATATAAAGCATCGCCTGATCTTATACAAGTAAAAAAAGATCTTCCCGTTGAAAAATATGGAGGATATAAATCCTCAAGCATAAAGTTTTTCGTTCCCGTAAAATTCGACGAGCCATCCGTTTGCATTATGCCAGTGGAATTGTTGTACGCAAAACGATTTGAAGAAGATAAGGATTTTGCTAAAGAATACAGTGCTAAAATTTTATCTGATATTTTGTCCAAGAATGTAAGAGAAGACATGATATCATTTCCATTAGGCAACAGAACCATCAAAAAGGATACCTTAATTGAAATCAATGGGTGCAGGTATAATATCTCCTGCAAGTCCAACAGGGGAAAAATTTTAGGGATTACTCTTGCGGAATCCCTGATAATTGACAAGGACAGTTACGATTATGTTAAGCATTTGATGGGATTTATCACAAAAAGTGAACACTGTACAAAATTCGGGATATCAAAATATAATAAAATAACTAAGGAACAAAATTTAAAAATTTTTGATATTATAAGTCAAAAATGTGTAAGTAAGCCT
>DNUB01000315.1:0-5150 GCA_003508605.1 Oscillospiraceae bacterium
ATGAATTTTGTTCCAAAATTCTGAAGGCTTCGCCTTCTCATTCGACGGTCGCCGAATGGCGGTTTCGCCGTGCGGGGTTTTGAACTGCAATGCTTCTTTCCTTATTTTTTGCGGGGTGCGGTCATTAAAACTGCTGTGCTGTGAGATTTTGGGGCGGCTTGTAGAACCTTTAAAAAATTAAAATAAATTTATTAAGAAAGGATTGGATAATATGGCGGAATTTTTTGAAACATTTAAGGATATTGCGGCGGCGGCAATGAAAAAAGCCGACACCGCCTGCAGGGCGGCAAAGCTTACTCTTTCAAAGGCTGCGCTGAACAGGCTTTTGGAAAACCAATACATAGAGCTTGGCAAAACCGTTTATAATATGTGCAAAAGCGGCAGTGAGGATTCTCGGGAAATTGTTTCCGTTACGGTGCAGATAGACGGAACAAGAAAAAGAATCGCCGCCCTGGACAGAAGGATAGACGATGTTTTGGGATTGGTAAAATGTCCCGGGTGCGGCTCGGTGATTAAAATGAAAAACGCATACTGTTCGGGCTGCGGCAAAAGGCTGGCAGCGGAGCAGGAGGATATTGAGGCAAACGAAAACGAGACGGTTATCTCTCGGGAGTAATCGGCTTGCCATGCCAAAATCCGTTTGTATAATCCGTGATTTCTTTCAGATAATAATATCGGGATTTTTATCCCGTTACTGATTCTCAATTAAAATAAGACAAAGCCGACGGGCGGGGCGTTCCTGATTAAGGAAGTCCCGACGCAGGAATATGCGGATATTGGGGTCGGGCTGACGCAGAGCAGGGACGCCTCGGTCGGTGGATTTGTCTGATTTTTTAAGATTTAGTATCAATCGGTTTGTATTCTGAAAGGAAGGATTATCGATATGAAAGTATTCAAAACCAAAATCGGATATATTCTGACAACCGCAGCGGCAGCCCTTGCATTAAGCACCGCCGCCCTTGCTGCCGACGTTATGGACGATATCGGCAACGGTGCAGGCGATATTATAGACGGTATCGGTCAGGGCGCAGAGGATCTTTTGGACGGCGCAGGCGACGCAGTGGGCGATGTGGCTGACGGCGCAGGTGATGCGGCAAGCGATGCAGGCGACGCTGCGGGAGACGCAGCGGGAGACGCAGCAGGCGACGTCACAGGCGATGCGGCAGACGATGTTACGGCGGACACCTCGGTTTCCGAAACCACAGCGGAAATCACCACGGAAATAACCACTTCCGGGGTGACAACCGCAAATACCGCAGTTGACGGCGCAGGCAACGCAAATACCGGCGTTGCCGTCGGCGGCACTCTGTTGGGAGCGGCTGTTGCTGCATTAGCGGCAGGCTTTACCAAAAAAAGAAGGTAACGCATAAAAAAATTCTCCCCTTTTGACGAAGGCTTTTAACCTTCCCGAAAGGGAGAATTTTTATTTTGGGTCATATTCTGCAGGCTGTCAAAAAAGCCTAATACTAAAATTTTTCGACAAGCTGATCCTATTTCTTTTTCCTGAGCCTGTTCTTTTCCCAATGCTCGATTATTTTGGTATCCGCTCTTTCCAAGGCAAGGGAATCGGCGGGAACGTTTTCGGTAATGGTAGAGCCTGCTCCCGTTGAAGCGTTTGCGCCTATTTCCACAGGTGCGATCAGATTGGTGTTGCAGCCGATAAATGCGTCGTCGCCTATTTTTGTGCGGAACTTGTTTACTCCGTCATAGTTGGCGGTGATGCAGCCGCAGCCGAAGTTTACCCCTCTTCCCACATCGGCGTCGCCTAAATAGGCAAGATGAGCCACCGAAGTTTTTTCTCCTATATTGCTGTTCTTTATCTCCACAAAATCGCCTATTTTCACATTCTGTCCTATATGGCTGCCGGGACGGAGCTGAGCGAAGGGTCCGATTTTTGCCCCGCTTTCCACTACGCTTTCGTAAGCCTGAACGTTGTTAAGAATCACCCCGTCTCCTACCGTACAGCTCTCGATAAGGGAGCTCGGACCGATCTCGCAGCTGCTGCCGATTCTGCACCTTCCTCTTATAATCGTATTGGGGAGAATAACGGTATCCTGACCTATCCGAACGTCCTTTCCTATAATAACGCCGTCCCTGCAGGGGATCTCGACGCCGCCTTCCATAAGCTCCGCCAAAACCCTTTCCCTTGCATATTCGTTAAGGCTTGACAGATCGGTTCTGGAATTCGCTCCCAATACGATATATTTGTTTTGTGCGGTGCTTACCGCCGCTCTTTTTCCGCTTTCCCTTATAAGGGAAACTGCGTCGGTAAGATAATATTCCCCTGCCGCATTGCTTTGTGAAAGCTTGGGCAAGGCCTCCAAAAGCGCACGGCTGTTGAACCAGTACGCTCCGGAATTGATTTCCTTAACCGCAAGCTCCTCCTTTGAAGCGTCCTTTTGCTCGACTATTTTCAGCAAATCGCCCTTTTCGTCCCTGATTATTCTGCCGTAGCCGAAGGGATCGTCGGGAACGGCGGTGATGACGGTAACTCCGCAGCCCCCCTCGGTATGTACCTTTAGTGCGTTTAAAACCGTTTCTTCATCGATAAAGGGAGCGTCGCCGCAGAGAATAAGCACGTTTTCGCTGTTTTTAAGAGTATTCTCCGCCTGCATCACCGCATGACCCGTACCCTTTCTTTCGGCTTGCCTTGCGGTGGTGCAGCTTCTTCCCCTGCCTTCCAGGTACTTTTTCACCTGCTCCTCGCCGCTGCCTACCACAACACAGATTTCGCCGGGACTTATCCCTTCCGCACTGTCCAATACCCAGCCCAGCATAGGCTTAAACAGTACGTTCATTAAAACCTTGGGCTTATGGGACTTCATTCTCTTGCCGTCTCCTGCCGCCAAAACTATACAAGCTGTTTTATTCATAACAATTACTTCTTTCTTAACGGAACCTCCGAAAATCCCTTGTGAGCAAAAACGGACACCACACGCCGCCTGCTTCGTCAATCCCTCTTGACAGGCACCGCACCGCCTTCGCCTGCTTTCGTCCGCCCTGTCCTTTTTGCTTTTCAAAGAGGTTTTCGAGATTTCCTTATTTTTTGCACATAGTCAAAGCCTGCATTCGTTGGATTTACAGACGGATTTTTAGAAAAGAGGACGGAATATCCAATGAATACACACTTTTATTATTTTCTCATATTTTTATGTAATTTTCAAGTAGATTATGAAATATTTTTCGCCATATTTCGAAAATGACCCAAAACACTTGAAATAATGCGAATTTTTTGATATAATCAAAATCAGATGTTCCCCGCCTTTTGTCATAAGCAAAAGGCAAAGACTTCATAAGGGGCTTACGCACCGGGATTTTTCATAAATTCGGGGCATTGCCCTTATGGAATGATAAATAACCGTTTAAAAAAATTCAGAAAAGAGGCTGCACAATGACACAGGCTGAGCTGCTTTCCATGGCGTCAATGATAGGCGACGCATCGGATTCCATATACGAGGCTTTAAAGTATATCTGCTTTATTTCCTATGAAAATTTTTACGAGCTTAACGTTAAGGATATCTTTAAGGTCTCACTGCACGATATTACCGACAAAACCCTTTTAAGCCGACTCGGCATAAGACTTACCCCCGAGGAAATAGGCGATTTGGCAAGACCCGAGTTTGCCGAGCTTAAAAAGCTTATCCGATACGCCTTTGCCGTAAGGCTTCCTTTTTTGAAGAAATACGTGCAGGGAAAAACCAATTTTACCGATACGGATATTAAGAATCTTTTCGAGGCAGTCTGCGAGCAGGGTGCGGAAAATATAGACGGTCTTGTAACCGGGGACTTTAAAAACAACCTTAAGGTGTTAAAGTCAAAGGGGCAGGACGAGCCTATTTTTGATACCGAGTGGTTTAAGTCCTTTGTGTACACCTACGGCAAGGAGTTTTCCGCAATAAACAACAGAAATATGTTCTTCTTAGGCTGTGCGGACGCTTTGTTTCCCCTTTACTGGGCTAATCTTACCGACAGGCTTTTGGAGGTGGTTGAGGGAAACGGTGAATAGTTCCCCGTACCAACGGCAAAGGCGTGGGGGTTTTCGGGCACAGGAAGCCGTTCAGGCGCAAATCGGCGCGTCTTTTCGGCAAAATCTGCCCGGAAATCCACCCAAAAAGCCTGTGAACACCGTCTCCGGGAGGGAAAAATATGCTTAAAAAAATATCCCGACAGGAATACAACAAATACATAGATTACATATACGGTCTGTCCGCCGATATATCCTGCTCCGCTTTTCCGATATATGCAGACGGAGTAAAAACCAAGGAGCTTTTCCTTTCCAAAAGCAAAAAGGGTCTTGACGGAAAGGGAGAGGAAATACTTTTGTATGAAAGGGACGGCAAGGTCTGCGGCTGGATACATTATTATTTTATAGAATCGGATAAATATTTGGGTATAAGCTCAATGCTTACAGAAAAAGGCTTCGGAGATGCGCTGGCGGAGCTGTTTCAATACTGGAGCGAAAGATACAAGGGCTTTTCTTGGTGCTTTTACCTGCCTTCGGAAAACCGGGAGGCTCTTGATTTTATGGCGAAAAACGGTTTTGAAATCGCTTCACGTGATATCGTAGATGTTTTTCTGTTTAAAAATTACACGCCGATAAATCAAGCGGCAAATGTTATTGCAATAAACAGCGGCAATTTTGAGCTTTTTTCGGATATTCACCGTCAATGCGACAGCGGCATGTACTGGAACAGTGAGAGAATAGAAAAGAATTTGGACAGATGGCGCATATTTGCGTATATTGAGGAAGGAAAGTGCATAGGAACGCTTTATTATGTTTGTGCGGGCAAGGATCTTGAGATATTCGGGATAGATTATGCAGATCAAAGGTATAATCCTTATGTTACCGAGCAGCTGCTCATATGCGGGCTTAACAAAGCAAAAGAAACGGAAGCCGAAAGCATGTATTTCTTTAATGACGAAGAAACGCATATTATTGCGGAAAAGCTCGGTTTTAAGAGAATAACGGAGGCTTGCTGCTTTGAAGGTGAAATTTGACCGTAAAAACCGGTGCCGAAAAAAGCGGCGAATCTGCCGAAAACTAATACTAATACTAATACCTGACTGAAGGCAGACAATCTTTGCGGTCTGATTTTCAATCAGGAATTAGTATAAAAAAGCCGTTACAAAAATCCTGCGTGGGGTTTTCT
>DNUB01000315.1:5382-7310 GCA_003508605.1 Oscillospiraceae bacterium
ATTTTGCCTCGTCTCCCGCAAAATCTGCCTGAAAACCCACGCACCGTTTTATGCAAATTGGGCAAGCATATTTTTGCCCGAAAATTATTCGCCCAAAATTCCCAAAATAGCCTTGGCATAGATCTCGGCCGCCGTAAGAAGGGTATCGACGCCTACCCATTCGTCGTCTCCGTGAATGTGGTTGTCCTCCCCCTCAACCTCCATGCCGAAGGCAACGCCGCCCTCTATATTATGAACATATGTTCCGCCGCCGATAGCCTTGCAAAAGGCGGGTTTTCCCGTAACCTCGGCATAAGCCGCAAGCAAAGCCCGGACAAATTCGCTGTTTTCGTCAACGCTGTGAGGCTCCGAGCCTGTTATATTTAAAAGCTCAAAGCCCGCCCCCTCCACGGCGGCTTTTATTTTTTCACTGCACCGAGCCTTATTTAAGGATACGGGGAATCTCATATCCGCCTTTGCGGTAAGCTGCCCCTCCCTTAAATCTATTATGCTGAAAACGCAGGTGGTTTCCCCCGACCTGTCCTCTACCGCAAGGTCAAGAGCTGCGGCGTTGGTTTCCCCGTGAGGGAACAGCTTGAGCAGGCTCTCCGTAAGCTTCCTGTCACCCTCGGTCAGCTCCTCGATAGCCGAAAGATACTTAAACAGCTTTGTAAAGGCATTTTCGCCCTGTGCGGGAGTTGAGGCATGAGCGGATTTTCCCCCGCATACTATGACAGTATTTCCGTCCTCGTTATATGAGGTAATTCCCTCTTCCGGGGACAGTGATATTTTACCCCTTAAAATTGCCGTCACCCGGTCGGGTACGGCGTTTACCACGGTTCCGCCCTTTATGCCGATAATTTTTTCCGTAAGTGTCCTTCCCCCAAAGGTGAACCTCAGCATTCCCTTTTCGGTGGTGATTAGGGGAAATTCCGCATCGGGAGTAAAGACGTTTTTCGGCATTTTCTCCCTTTTGCAGTATTCCCGGAGATCAAGCTCCGTGCCCGTTTCCTCCGAGCAGCCCGCAATAAGCCTAACGTTGCCCTTAAGCTTAAAGCCGCATTCCTTTATCGCCTTCATTGCCCACATAGCCGCAAGCAGCGGTCCCTTATCGTCCTCGACCCCTCTGCCGTAAAGCCTGCCTTCCTTTTCGGTCATTTCAAAGGGAGGGACGGACCAGCTTTTTTCCGTAACTGGAACAACGTCAAGGTGCGCCAGAATACCCAGCAGGGCGTCGCCCTCGGGGTACAGATCCGCACTTCCCGCATAATAATCCAGGTTCTTGACGGTAAAGCCTCTTTCCTCCGCTATTTGCAGAAATTCGTCCAGCACCCTGCCGCATTCTCTGCCAAAGGGATATTCCCCCTCACGGTCGGTGCTTACCGAAGGGATTTTTACCAGCCTTGACAAGTCGGATTTCAGATTATCAAGATTTTTTTCCAAATATTCTCTTATTTCCATTAGCTCCTTGCTCCTTGGGTTTTACTGCTCCCCGACTAACTCCCCGATTTTTCCGACTGCCGGATATCGAAATATTTTGTGGAAAATCCTTAAAATATGCATAAATTCCTGCTGCTTGCTTTCTGTTTTCAGGCAGCGTTAAATCTTCAGGGATTAGTTTGGTGGCGGTAGTATTTTAGCTTAGATTGAGTATATCGATTTTTTTCGACATTATTTTTGATTTTGCAATGTTTTTGAAAGGATATGTGCTAAAAATCGACTTTTTGACATTTTCTGTATTTTTTATAATATTTTTGAAAAATATACGGCTGAAAAAAATTTTTTCGACATTATTTGCAATTTTGCAATGCTTTTGAAAAATATATGCGAAAAAGCGGCTTTTTGACATTTGCTGAATTTTTTATAGTATTTTTGAAAAATATGCGGCAGAAAAAATATTTCTCAACATTATTTGTAATTTTGCAATGCTTTTGAACAATATGTGCGAA
>DNUB01000075.1 GCA_003508605.1 Oscillospiraceae bacterium
GCGAGAGCCTTGGCTAAAGCCTCCTCGGAGGTTATTATTTGATCCGCACCGACAGGGCTGCGGTTTTCCTTTTCCCTTTTCAGAATATCGCCGCTTGCTGCGTCTATTTCGTATTCATATTCCGCAGAGCCGCTGTAAAACTCTATCTCATACTTATTATCGTCCCGATCATATTCCGTTTTTACAACGGTGACCTGCGAACGGCTGAGTCCTGCGTCGGCAAGAGCCGCTTCCAAAGCCTTTTCCTCACTGATATTCCGAACGGGCTCGGAGGGAGAAAGGGGGCGGGATTTCGCTTCCTTTTTTATGATTTTGCCCTGCAAATCGATTTCGTATTCATACTCGTTTTTTTCCGTGTAAAATTCAAAATCATACACCGTTGTTCCGTTTTCGGTATCCTGCTTTTCCTTGGTGAATTTAACGCCGTTTTCCGAAACGCCTGCGTCGGATAAGGCTATTGCCTTAGCCTGCTCCAACGTTACGGTCTGAGGATTCCCATCGGGCTCTCCCGTTACCGTTCCGGAGGTGATTTCGGATAGGGGAGGCGTTGTATTATTCGTCTCGGCAGAGCTTTCGGGTCTTTTTTCGGGCGGACTGTCAAGGGCTTCCTTGCTCTTGCTGATTATTTTTCCCGTGCTTGCGTCAATGTCGTACTCATATTCATGGGTGCTGCTGTCAAAATCAAATTCGTAAACCGAAATTCCGTTTTCGGTATCAAGTATGATTGTTTTATTGCGTATTTCGGATTCCTGCAGACCGCAGTCCGCCAATGCGATTTTTTTAGCCTCGTCCTCGGTTATTTTGGCGGAGCTGACGCCGCTGTTTTGAGTGCAGGCGGAAAGTACATTCAGCAGAAAAACTGCCAATATAAATAAGGCGGTAATTTTTCTGAAGCTGAAAACCGAAGATGAGCGGTTTATTTTTTTGTTCATATTCTTACCTCACTATATATTTTTTGTATTTTTCTATATTTTATCACACTTGGAATGTAAATTCAAGGGGGAAAAACAGACTGTCGGAAAAGGCAAAGCGTTGTCTTTTCCGACAGTCTGTAAAAAATCTAATTAACCACAAATGCCACAGGCATTCTCCATGAATCGTTGGAATAATAGAAGGTAACGCTGGTCATCAAATACTCGTCGTTGTAATACATGCAGGAGGAGCTGCCGCCGTCAAGGTTTGCTGCGTTCACCGCTCCGTAATTTTCCATAATTTCTATTAAATCCGATGCGGAAGCCCCGAGATGCCCGTTTTTTCCCCTGCCGTCGGTGACCAATAAAAGCACGGAGCCGTCGGCGCACTGCCCTATTGCGGTTCTGGGATTAAGTCCGCTGCCCAATCCGTTCATACCTCTTGAATTGCCGTTTATAATAAGCTGAACAAAGTGGTTGTTGGCGTCGCTGGATTCCTCCTGAAAGCAAACGGCGTCTCTTATGCGGTTTTCCTGTATAAGCTTTTCGGTTTCGCTTTCGGTCATTTCGGAAATATCTATTATCTGAAGAATATTATCCTCGGTAAAACCCACTAAAACGAGACCGCCGCACTCCCTCGGCCTGTTGCGCTGTATTTCTCCCTTTGAAACAACGACGCCCAAGGGTTTTCCGCCTGTGTTGTTGGTGGAATCGTACAAGCCTCCGTTTATGCCTGCCACCGCATTGCTGTCGTGCACCAGCTGATCAAGGTTCACTCCTTTTTCTTTCCACGGATAAATGCTTGCAAGACTTATTCTTGAAGGGTCTTTTACCTTCATAAGCGTTGCGCTGTAGGTTCTTCCCGCTACTTTTATGATCTCGATATCCTCGCCGCCGTTTTCATCGTCTTTATTGACGTCGTTTTTGTCCTTTGCGCCGGAAACGGAAATAAGCGCAGAGTTTACCTTGTCGTTCATAGTTTCCATGGAGTTGGAGTTTACCACCGCCTGAATTTCCTCGGGGGACAAAAACCATGAAACAAGAAATTTAAGCTGTCCGGTTTCCAGCAGCGTTGTGACAAGCGTTTGCTTTGCGCTTGGATATTTGTCCGTGCATATCATTTTAAGCGAAAAAAACAGCAGGGCGGCGATAAAAAGGATAACGGTGAGGATAACGGTCAATACCCGTAAAGTCCACTTTCCCGCATTTTTAACAGTGCTTTTGGTGCTCATTGCTTTTTCCTTTCAAGGGTAAAAATTCGGCAAAGCTATTCGGCTGCGCCCTGTATTTCGATAATTCCCCAATGGGGGTCGTCCGTTCCGTTATCCGTATCGTCAATATATCCGAAATAAAAGACTCCGTGCAGTGTGTCGGTTATGTCTCCCGTAACAATATGGAGCGGTTTTTCAAGATAAATTTCACAGGAAAAGCATTTGTCGTTATAGCTTACGAAATTTTTGCTCTCCGCCTGCGTAAATGGCGGATCAGACAAGGTGTGTATGCTTGTAAAGGTTATGTCGACGCCTGTTGCCCACTCTCTTGCTCTTTCGTATTGAGCGGTGTTCTTGAACAGATACTTTTCCATAGTGTACAGACCGTGCTTGTCGCCGTTTAGGTCATCGGTCATAAATAAGCTCCACAGCTTGGCGATTTCCAAAGGGTCGGGAGGATTTTCTAAATTTTGGGGCATTTCCTCTTTTGCTGCCTGTTCCGTTATGCTTATAACATCTCCCATTTCCGAAATATCTATCTCCTGTCCGTAATTGTCAAGGAGCGTGGGGGAATATTCGCCGTTTTCCATTACAAACAGATCATAGCTGCACATAACGGGCATATCGGGAAAGTATGTATACATATTTGCAAGGCTGTCAATAGGCGAGCCGCTTTCCGATACGGGAGAAACAATGTCCTTGCCCATAACCGTGAAGTTGGAGGGAACGGTTATTTTATATTCCTTAAAGCTGTATTTTCCTTCGTTTGAATATTTGACCGAGTTCCCCAAGCCGTCCGTTAATACTATATCCGGCTCCGTTATGGAATAAAGCTTATAGTCGGCGGTTTTTCCGTCCTCCGACAGGCTGCCCTCAGCCTTTTTGCCGTTAAGGTAAACGGATACGGAGGGGGGAAGAGAAAATTCCTCGCTGTACATGGTGGCTTCAAGGGATTGCCTTTTCCAAAGGTCAAGAGTGAATATGGCAAGCCTGGTCTCCTGTCCCTCGCTTTTTATTTTATATTTTGCAACGGTGGATTTGTCGTTAAGTATGATATTGTAGCACAGTATGTCTTGTTCCTCGTTTTTATTCGAGGATTTTTTTACGGAAAGCTTTCCCTTTGCAACCTCCTGCTGGAATTGTTCATATTCCTCTTTTGAGATATCTATTTCTTTTTTTACTGCGGCAAAGGATAAAACCTTATCAAGCCGTCCTTCCTCAGCCGCTCTCTTGATCTCCTCCATACAGTCCGCAGCCAGCTTATCGGGCTGATACGCCTCGTATTCCTTCAGAACGGAGGAAACATATAAAAGCGAAACAAGGGTAAGCGTTATAAGAACCGTTATGAAAATAAGATAAAAAATCAAAAAGCCCTTTTTCTTCTTCGGAACGGCTTCATCAAAGCATTCGTCTATATCGTGATACTGATTTTTCTTCATTGCTGCAAGCCTTTTATACACCCTGCAAGGTATGCCTTAAGGCAATACAAGGTATTTTTCGTTAATATTTTCTTTCAATACTTCTATAATATAATCATAGTTAAAGGTGCTGAACTGCCTTACTCCGTGGGCAAGAGCCAATTCCGGAGTATAGTCCGACAGCTTATATATTCTTACATCGGAATAGTTTCCGTCATAGTGTGTCACAATTGGGATAAGCCTTATGTCGGAGATCGAGGCGGATTTGTCTCCCTCGGTCATTGTTACGTTAAATTCAAGAATGCCGCCGATAAGATTCTGACCTACGCTTTGGGCGGAAATAAAGTTGCCCAGCGAGTATGCGCAGAGGGTTTTTCCTCCGTCCGCTCTTTCGATCTCCTCGATATCTCTCAGCACATGAGGGTGATTTCCTATAATAATATCCGCTCCTGCGTCCGCCAGAGCCTTTGCATAGGTGCGCTGCCAATCCTCGATAACGTCCGAATTTTCAATGCCCCAATGGAGAGCCACCACGCAAACATCGGACGACTGCTTTGCCGACTTTATGTCGGCGATCATGCCATCTAAATCTCCCGTATCGCCTATTATCATTTCAGAGCCTTGGGGCAGCGTAAGGCCGTTGGTATATTGAGTGTAGGACAGGAAGGAAAATTTTATGCCCCCGTATTCGCCGACTCTGATTTTGTTTTTGTCCTCCGCATTGCGGTATGTACCTGCGGAAAGCTGAGTTTTTGTATCCCAATAATCCATTGAGCGGGACAGCCCCTTTTCGCCGTAGTCAAGGCAGTGGTTATTTGCCAAAGTGAACACGTCAAAGCCGATATCTATCATATGGTCGCCCAAAGCCTTGGGAGAATTAAAGCAGGGGTAGGAGGAGGGCTCGTACATATCGTTGCAGATTAGCGTTTCCTGATTGATTACCGACAGGTCGGCCTTTTGTATAATATCCGCAATGTTTTTATAGGCGGGGGAAAAGTCATAGCCCGCCGCAGTTTTCGCCTGATTATAAATGGGGGCGTGTATAAGGTTGTCTCCCACGGCGCAAAAGCTTACGGTTTTAGACTTTGGGGCGGGCGCTTCGGTAATTTCCGGGGAAATATCGGAGGTGGTTATTTGTACTGCCGAGGTATTTTCCGTTCCTCTTGTGATATCCGCCGTATTTGCCCCTGCGCCTGATGTTGCATTTGCGTTTTGGTTATCTATGGAGGAACAGCCTGCCAGCATTACCGCTGATAAAACAATAACCGAAACCGATTTCTTAAATTTTTCTTTTAGCTTAATCATTTTTTGTTTTCACTGCTTTCTGATTTTTATTGCTTTAAAGCTT
>DNUB01000073.1 GCA_003508605.1 Oscillospiraceae bacterium
TAATTTGTTATATATTCCGAACGGGTGATTCCCTCAATCATTCCCCAATCGCTGATAACTCCCGAAATATAGGCAGATGTGCAGAGACGGTTTTTGATATTGCTGAAGCTTGTTCCCATAACCTTGTTGTCGAATATGTAAAGCGTTAAATATCCGTCCTTAATTTCGGGAACGTGTGTTTTAAGATAATTATACAGCTCCTCCTTTTTAATGCTGTTCTTAAAGTTATTGACAACCGAATAAATTTTTTCAGACCACTCCCCCGACTTAATTTCTATTTCCACGTTGTTGGTAACGGTTTTATAGTAATCGGGGAAGTTAAGAGCATTTCCCGTTTCCTCAAGAAAACCGTTAAACGCCTCAAAACAGATTTTCGCATATTCGTTATACATATCCACCTCTGCGGAAAGCTCCTTTATTTTTTCCTCATAGGTGGAATCCCCCGTATCCAGATTAGGATAAGTGCCTACAACATAATTGCCTATATAGTTAAGCTCGCCCTCCCAGGAATAAACCCCGTCAACATAGTTGTAAACGGTGGGCAGCTCCGTACAGCCGTGATCCCTGCGGTCGGTCATAACGGCGGTAACGCCGGCAGGAGCCCATTGATTCAGCGCAGGACAGTAAATGATTTCTACATAGGTATTTTTATATAAGCCCATTTCACTTATATTATCCAACAGCGAAACATCCACACCTGCCGAATCGACTACATTCATCTGCCCCTTGCCGTCATAGTAGAGCTTTACGGTAACAGGTTCCCTGCTCTTTAAATTCAGCGGCTGTTCCGACCTAAGACAATGCATAATATCATAGGCTGTTTTGTTGGCTGTATATACGGTATGATATCCGTCGTAGTCTTTATATACCGTTAAAAATCTGCGGCTGCTTTCCAAATCCTCTATCCAGACGCCAAGGTCTGCCTCGGCATCTCCGCCGCCGATATATGAAAAATAACCGTTTATCAGACTGTTTTTTTCGCAAAGCTCTCTTATATGCTTTAATATGGCAATTTCTGCGTCGATAGCCTCGTCTGTTCCTATGTTTACTTCAACGGAGCTTTCTGCCGTCATACCTGCCCTGTCCGAAACAGGCTCCGAATTTTCTCCCAATTGCAAAGTAAGGCTTATTCTGCCGCAGCTTTCACTGTTTGCTTCAAGGGTGTACTCTATGCCCTCCTTTTCAGCTCTTGCGGCAAGAATAAATTCGGTGTCTTTTACAGCGGATCTGATTTTAATGCCACTGTCGCCTTCATTATCGTCCGAACCCTCAAGAAAGCTTCCTCGTATTTTTATCTTGACTTCTCCCAAAAGCCGTGTTTCGCCCATTATTTTCTTTTGTGAAATGTCGCTGTATTCCAGGGACAGTATCATTGCATCTTTTCCCTCATTCGAATATCGGGGGAAAATTATAATATCCGCAAAACCCGAATTTAAGCCGTATTTTACGCCCGTGCACTTAAATAAAGACGTGCCGTTTACTTTGCAGTCGGCAAAGAAATTTGATCTTGTATCTATAAATTTTGTTTGGGTAGAATATTTTTCCTCCCCGTCTCTGGTAACCGCTTCCAAATTAAAGCCCGCTGCGGTGTTGTCGCTTTTAACCAAAAGCTCTGCTGCAAGGCTTATTCTCTTATTGCCGCTCATAAGGGCGTAAACGCTTGCTTTTGCATTGTCCCTCAGCTCATTTGGATCGATATCGGAGCCGCTGTCGGCGACAGCCCGATCTAAAAGACCTTTAAAATAATCGCTGTCATAAAAAGCCTCCGTCATTTCAATCAGCATATCCACAAGGATTTCGTCCCGAAAAATAACGGACATAGCTTTTCCCCTGAACCGGCTGCCGCCCATATCTTCCACTGTATCTTTAAATTCCGTTTCGGATTTTTTCACATACCTTGAGTAAATTTCCGCAATTTCATTTATGAACAGCTTTTTCCCCCTTGCCATATAAGAGGGGTCAAAGCCGCTTTCCTTTTTTGCGGTGTCTATTTCCGCAGGACATAGCCCAAGGCGCAGGGCAGAGCCGTATATATCGGGGTTTAAAAGGTAAAGATTTCCTTCCTTTGCATTGAAGAAAACGCTGCCGCCGTCCAGCTTTTCTTCCTTATGAGAAATAAGGTAACCCAAATCCAAACCGTCCTCGTTCACGGAAAACCTGACCTCTCCGTTAAGACCGTTAAGGTCTTCCGCCGCCTTTTTTGCTTCCGAAGGGTCCAACCCCGCTTCTTTTTCCAGCAGCGAATAAAAGCCGTCGGTAACCTCCGCCTTCACTCCCGCCTTAAGGTACATTCCGTTTTCGGAAATCCTCTGACCGAGTTTGGACAGAAAACGGCCGGCCGACTGCATTTCAACATACTCGAAAAAGCCGATGCTGCTGTCCGGATTGTCCTTGCTCCACTTTTCGTAATCCTCAAGCAGCTTTTTATAGTCCGTCGGTACAGAGGAGGTTATTTGCGAAATCACATAGCTGTCAAAGTATTCATTTCCCATAATGCCGTCAAGCGTTTTCCGTACAAGGGAGGCAGTGTATTTCTCCTCCCCCATAAGACTGTAGGCAATGCCCGAAGCGGCAAACTTTGCACAGCAGAACACGGCAAAGGCAATAACCAGCACGCCCCCTATTAAAAAGGGAAGAGCCTTTTTAAAGGTGATCTTAGGCTTTTTTACTGTCTTTTCGTCGATTTCCACATATGCTTTCCCGCAGGTATGCGAATTGCTATCGGACTTTTCGGCATTTCCCGAAAAATCAGCTGAGCTTGAAGGCTCGGAATTTGATGACGGTTCGTTGCAGTCTGCCGACAAATCCGTTAATTTACAGCCGCATTTTACGCAGTATACGGCTTTTTCGGGGACTTCGCCCCCGCAGCCGGGACAAATCATATTTTTTTCCTTTCTTGGGGGTCTTTAAACCGATAAAAAGGTTAAGCCGATCGATAAACCACAGCTTTTAGGAGTTTTTCGACCGGCTGATAATCAAAATCCGGATGTCCCCCGCCTTATGCGGCAAGCAAAGGGCATAGCCTCATTAAGCGGCAGGTTCCATTCAGTCTTTCAGCGGGGGACCCGGTCCCCCACTGAAACACTGAAGGGCTTACGCCCCGGATTTTTCATAAATTCGGGGCACTGCCCCTCATTGAATCCGTCATCGGTGCGGCACCGTACAAAATGCTATTTATTGTTGGTACGGTATGTAAGCGTCAGCAGACTGTCCCCTAAGTGAACGTTTTCCACCACGATATCCATACCCTCATACTCTAAGTTTAAATCATAGTGCGAAAAATTCCAGAAAGCCTTTACGCCTAAGCTTATAAGCTTGTCGCAAAGCTCCTTTGCTGCGGATTTTGGAGTGCAAAGAACCGCAATTTCGGGGGAATGCTCCCTGCAAAACCGTTCCAGCTCCTCTATATCGGTTATTTTAAGACCGCCTAAAGCCTCTCCGCAGATATTTTTGTTGGAATCGAAAATTCCTGCCAGCTCACAGCCGCTGCGATGAAAATCAATGTGCAGAGCAAGAGCCGTTCCAAGATTGCCCGCACCGATAAGAATAGCTTTTCTGCATTTGTCAAGTCCTAAAATCTTTCCGATCTCGTCTCTCAGCTCAGCAACATTGTAGCCGTAGCCCTGTTGACCGAAGCCGCCGAAGCAGTTTAAATCCTGTCTGATCTGAGAAGCGGTAAGCTTCATTCTTTTTGAAAGCTCGGCGGAGGAAATCTTTGAAATGCCTTCCTCCAGCAATTCTCCTAAAAAGCGATAATAACGGGGTAAACGGCGAATAACCGAATCGGAAATTTTTCCTTCCTTGGATATAAAAATCACCTTCTTTTTGCTGCTCATTAAACGGTTATAGGTATTACGGCAGCTGCTCTAACCTGACCTTTATCTCTTTCAGAAAATCCTCGGTATTGACCTTTTTCTTGTTTTCCAGATCGGACAGAACATACAAATCGCCTGTCATAACTCCGTCCTCAATGGTCTGAACCACAGCCCTTTCCAGCTTTTCCGCAAAGTCGGACAGCTCCCTGACATTATCCAGCTGTCCTCTTTTTTTAAGTGCGCCGCTCCAGGCAAAAATCGTTGCAACGCTGTTGGTGGAGGTTTCCTCACCCTTTAAATGCTTGTAGTAATGGCGTGTAACGGTTCCGTGAGCCGCCTCGTACTCATAAATCCCCTGGGGAGAAACAAGCACGGAGGTCATCATACCGAGACTGCCGAAGGCGGTAGCCACCATATCCGACATAACGTCCCCGTCATAGTTTTTGCACGCCCAGATATATCCGCCCTCAGAACGCACCACACGTGCAACTGCGTCGTCAATAAGGGTGTAGAAATATTCGATGCCTGACGCCTTGAATTTTTCCTCATACTCATTATCGTAAATTTCCCGGAAAATATCCTTAAAGCGATGGTCATACTTTTTGGATATGGTATCCTTGGCGGCAAACCACAGATCCTGCTTAACGTCAAGCGCAAAGTTAAAGCAGGAGCGGGCAAAGCTTGCTATGCTCTTATCGGTATTGTGAACACCCTGAATAATGCCGTCGGAGCCGTTAAAGTCATATATCGGCTCACGGGTTTCCCTGCCCTTTCCGTCCGTAACAACCAGCTCCGCCTTACTGCCGTCGGGTACTCTCATTTCGGTATTTTTGTAAACATCGCCGTAAGCGTGACGGGCAATGGTAATAGGCTTTTTCCATGTGGGAATCAAGGGAGTGATGCCCTTTACCGTAATAGGGGCTCTGAACACCGTTCCGTCAAGAATAGCTCTGATAGTGCCGTTAGGGGATTTCCACATTTCCTTTAAATCGTATTCGGTCATACGCTGCGCATTGGGGGTTATGGTGGCGCACTTTACCGCAACGCCGTATTTTTTGGTGGCATTTGCACTGTCAACCGTTACCTGATCCTCCGTTTCGTTTCTGTGTACCAAGCCCAAATCATAATATTCCGTGTTAAGGTCAATGTAGGGTGTAAGCAAAATATCCTTGATCATCTTCCAGATAACACGTGTCATTTCATCGCCGTCCATCTCCACAAGAGGAGTGGGCATTTTTATTTTATCCATAGCAGTCCTTTCAACATAATATATAATTGATTAAATAAGCCTTACGCCTCGCCCTAATCCTAATCGCAGTCAACATCGCCGTCCTCGTCATAACCGTTCAGTCCGCCGTAGCCCTGATATCCGTCAAGAGCATACAGCTCTTCAATATCGGGGTCGTCCTGCTCCTTGCTTGCAAACATTGTTTCAAGCTCATATTCAAACTTTTTTGAAATCTTGATAATGGTAAAAATAATTCCGCTTGCCAAGCCTAAAATAAAGGCGACAGCAGCAATAAGCACATAAATCTTTTTCATAGCGACCTCCGATTTTTCTTTTCCTTAGCTGTTTTTAGTAAAATTAAGCAAACCGCCCGCTAAAATCATTCCCCTTCCTCTTTCGGAAAGCTGACACTTTACGGGAATTTCCGTGCCCCTTGTCTTATTTTTAACAACAATATCCTTATCTTGGAGGATAATATCCCTGATATTTTCAATAACAAGCTCGTCGCCCTGCTCAATTCCGTCATAATCTGATTCGCTGACAAATTCCAAAGGCAGAATACCGTTATTCACAAGGTTCTGACGGTGTATTCTTGCAAAGGATTTACAAATAATCGCCTTAACGCCAAGATAAAGGGGAGCAAGAGCCGCATGCTCTCTGGAAGAGCCTTGACCGTAGTTTACGCCGCCTACCAGAATGCTCTTTCCCGCTGCCAGCGCACGGCTGGGGAAGGTTTCGTCGCATACCGCAAAGCAGTGCTTTGAGATTTCGGGAATGTTTGAGCGCAGCGGCAGAATTTTTGCGCCTGCAGGCATGATATGGTCGGTGGTGATATTGTCGCCGACTTTAAGAGTAACCTCCGCCTCAATGTTATCCGCAAGAGGAGTATTTACGGGGAAGGGCTTTATGTTGGGGCCTCTCAGTACTTCGACTTCTTCGGCGTCTTCGGGAGCGGCAGGGGGAACCACCATATTATCGTTAATGCAGAAGCGTTCGGGCATTACATAAGGCGGCATCTCTCCGAGACCTCTGGGGTCGGTAAACACTCCCGCTATAGCCGAAGCGGCCGCAGTTTCGGGAGAAACCAAGTAAACCTGTGCGTCCTTTGTGCCGCTTCTGCCCTCGAAATTTCTGTTAAAGGTGCGCAGCGAAACTCCCTTGGAGTTGGGGGATTGTCCCATGCCGATACACGGACCGCAGGCGCATTCCAAAATTCTTGCTCCTGCGTCAATCAAATCCGATAACGCACCGCATTGCGCCATCATATTGTAAACCTGCTTTGAACCCGGAGCAATGGCAAGGCTTACATCGGGGTGAACCGTTTTTCCCTTTAAAATATGAGCTGCCTTCAGAAGATCCTGTAAGGAGGAGTTGGTGCATGAACCGATACAAACCTGATCCACCCTAATACCGCCGATCTCTTCAACGGTCTTAACATTATCGGGACTGTGGGGACAAGCCGCCAAGGGCACCAACTCGGAAAGGTCGATATTTACCTCCTCATCATAGACGGCGTCTTGATCCGCCTCAAGTCCGATCCAATCCTCTTCTCTGCCCTGAGCCTTCAAAAAGGCTCTTGTGACCCGATCGGAGGGGAAAATAGAGGTGGTTGCGCCCAATTCTGCGCCCATATTGGTTATTGTTGCTCTTTCGGGCACGGAAAGGGTCTTTACTCCCTCTCCCCCATACTCCATTACCTTGCCCACACCGCCCTTAACGGACAGGATCTGCAGCACCTTTAAAATAACGTCCTTTGCGGAAACCCAATCCCTGAGCTTTCCCGTAAGATTGATCCTTACGACTTTAGGCATTGTTATGTAGTATGCGCCGCCGCCCATAGCAACTGCTACGTCAAGACCGCCTGCGCCAAAGGCAAGCATACCGATGCCGCCGCCGGTAGGGGTATGGGAATCAGAGCCGATAAGGGTTTTTCCCGGTTTTCCGAATCTCTCCAGGTGAACCTGATGGCAGATACCGTTTCCGGGGCGGGAGAACCATATGCCGTGCTTTTTTGCAACGCTGCCGATATAACGGTGGTCGTCGGCATTTTCAAAGCCCGACTGCAATGTGTTATGGTCGATATATGCTACGGAACGCTCGGTTTTAACTCTCTCAACGCCCATAGCCTCAAACTGTAAATAGGCCATTGTGCCCGTTGCGTCCTGAGTTAAGGTCTGATCGATTTTTAAGCCGATTTCCGTCCCTTTTTTCATCTCGCCGTCCACAATATGGCTTTTGATGATTTTTTCGGTTAGTGTAAGTCCCATTAAATACCCTCCTGTAATTTCTGATATCGATCCCGATTGACCCTTGGAACGGCTTTCGAGGCTTGATTTTCGCAAAAACGCATATTGGGTCGGGATTCGGTATAAATACCTGCCTTGACTATGTTCGGTTATACTTTGTCTTTATTTTAACATTATACTATATTATTAAAAAATTGTCAATGGCTGTCTTTTTGGGGTTTTGCTCCGAGGGTCGTAATGAATTTATCAACAGTATTTTTCACCTTGCGGTGGGCTGTTTTTTTAACCGCTTTGAGATTTGCCTTGCGGGTGCGTTCCTGCGGGGGGTGAACTGCGTTTGGCTTTTTTGTTATTTTTACGTCCTGCGGTCGCACCGCTGCCT
>DNUB01000047.1 GCA_003508605.1 Oscillospiraceae bacterium
TAAAACAAAAGATTTTTATTTTGGCAGAACCTTGGATTATGAATTTTCCTATGGTGATAATATTGTAATTGCGCCAAGAAATTATTTGTTCAGCTTTAGAGAAAAGGGGGAAATATCCTCGCACTATGCTATGATAGGTATGGCGCATGCTGCCGATAATTATCCGCTGTACTACGAAGCGATAAACGAAAAGGGCTTAGGTATGGCAGGACTTAATTTTGTCGGTAATGCGGTATATTTTGAAAGCAAAGAAGGAAAGGACAATATAGCGCAGTATGAGTTTATTCCATGGATATTATGTCAATGCGAAACTGTGGCTCAGGCAAGGAAATTGCTTGAAAAAATAAATCTTACAGATAAGCCATTCAGCGACAAGCTTCCTTTAGCGCAGCTCCATTGGATAATTGCCGATAAAAATTCTGCTATTACTGTTGAATCGGTTAAGGAAGGGCTTAAAATATACGATAACACTGTCGGTATCCTTACCAATAACCCCACCTTTGATCTACAGATGTTTAATCTTAACAACTATATGAGTCTTACTGCTAAGACACCTGAAAATACCTTTGCAAAGAGCCTGGATCTTAAATGCTACAGCAGAGGCCTCGGTGCAATGGGTCTTCCGGGAGATTTATCCTCACAGTCCAGATTTGTAAGAGCTTCATTTGTAAAAATGAACTCCGTTTCGGGAGAAAGCGAAGAAGAAAGCGTAAGCCAGTTTTTCCATATTTTAAATTCGGTTGATTGGCAGAGAGGCTGCTGTGTTTTGGACGAAAATAAGTATGAGATAACAATATATACCTGCTGCTGCAACGCCGATAAGGGCATTTACTATTACACTGCCTACGATAATCATCAAATCACTGCAGTGGATATGCACAGGGAAAACTTGGATTTGTCGGAGCTTATAGTATTTTCGCCGATTTCTTCGGAACAGATTAACTATCAAAATTAAAGCAAGCATACTTCACCGAAAAGAGAGGTGATTCCGAAAATTGAATAAGTACAAAAAACTTGCGTCTAACACTATTGTTCTTGCAGTAGGTCAGTTTGGCTCTAAGCTGCTGGTAGTAGTGCTGATGCGGTTTTACCAAAGCGTCCTGGGGCAGGAGGGCTACGGCGAGATCGGTACCATTATTGATACCGCCACCCTTTTGATCTCCCTTGCTACTCTCTCAATAGGCGAATCGGTTATCCGCTTTGGTCTTGATAATGCATACGATAAATCGCAGGTTTTCTCGATAGGCATAAAGGTAACTGTTTTGGGATCGGGCTTTTGCTATTTAATTATTCCAATTATAGGCGGCCTTGTGGGTATTCTTCCCGAAAACAACGTCATAACCCTTCTTAACGAATATTCCGTAATAACCGCCGTTTATGTGATGACGGGCAGTATGAAAAGCACCTGCGCACTTTTTGTAAGATCTAAGGGAAATGTGCGGCTGTACGCTGTTGACGGGATTTTTACAACGATTATGAACATTCTGTTCAATCTTTTGTTCCTTTTGGTCTTTAAAATGGGCAATATGGGTTATCTGCTGTCGGTAATATGTGCGGATGTATGCTCGGTTTTATTCCTTACATATATGGGAAGACTCACAAAATATTTCATACTGTTTGGCGTCAATAAAAGACTGCGGCGTGCAATGCTGAGATTTGCCATACCGATGATTCCCACTACCGTTATGTGGTGGATAATCAATGTTTCGGATACTTTTTTTGTATCGGAAATGTTGGGATTTACTCAAAGCGGAATATATAAAGCCGCATACCGGCTCCCTAATATGATAGCTCTTTTGTCGGGCATTTTTTCACAGGCATGGAATATGTCAGCTATTAAGGAAAAAAATTCAAGAACGGTAGCGAATTTTTACACCAATGTGTTCAGCGCATTCCAATCCTTTGTTTTCGTTGTGGGAGCGGGAATGCTGTTATTGATAAAGCCGGTTATTTCCTTGATCTGCGACACCCCCTTCCATATCGCCTATATATATACTCCCTTTTTGGTTATGGCAGTTGTTTACAGCTGTTTTGTCACCTTTATGGGCAGCGTTTATGTTGTCTCAAAGCAGTCCAAAAGATCGATGGTTACAACGGCGGTCGGTGCGGCGGCAAATATAGGGCTGAACGCTCTTTTAATTCCCTTGATCGGTATCCACGGTGCTGCAATAGCTACCTGTGTAAGCTATCTTGCGGTTTTCTATATCAGAGTTGTTGACACAAAAAAATTTGTTTATATGAATGTTCATCTGCATAAGCTGATAACAAATACAATTTCCCTTTTAGCGATGGGGTTCGTTATACTGTTTTGCAAAAATCAGATCGTTTTTTACTCCGTTTTGGCGGCGATATTTATTTTTGTGGTATTTGTCAATTACAGAGCGTGCATAAAAATGGTAAAATTAGTTTTGGGGAAAGGAAAGCAAAGGAAAGGGTAATTGAAAACGGTGAAGGTCAATTTTTACGAAAGCGCAGACGACAAGCTGATAAAATTTTCCGTAATTGCGTCAAAGCATAATGGGAAATGGGTTTTCTGCAAGCATAAGGACAGAAATACCTGGGAAATTCCCGGTGGACACAGAGAAAAGGGCGAAACGCCTTTGGAAGCTGCCGAAAGAGAGCTGTACGAAGAAACGGGAGCAAAAGACTTTAAGATCAGCCAAGTGTGCGTTTACTCGGTTTCCGATGAGGAGAATAAAGAGACCTTTGGTATGCTTTATTATGCCGAAATTAGCAGCCTTGAACATGAGCTTCACAGTGAAATTGAATGTATACGCTTTTTTGACGAAATTCCAAAGGAGCAGACCTATCCCCTGATACAGCCCAAGCTTATAGAAGAAATTATTCGCAGAAAAATCACTTGATAAATAAAATGACTGCCAAAACAGCAGTCATCACAAACTATTTATTATCTGCTCTTTTTGAAAGATTCCCACGGAATATTATCCTATAATCAAAATCCGATGTCC
>DNUB01000198.1 GCA_003508605.1 Oscillospiraceae bacterium
TTTCAGTCAAGAATTAGTATTAGATGTTTTTTCCGCCAAAATCACATAAAATACTAATTAAATGGGCAGTCCCATAACGGGATTGCCCATCTTCTAATTTATACTAATTTTTGAGAGTTATATTTGCCCAATTTCCCAAGACTTTATCTCTCTCGCTAGCTCATAAGCCATCTCATACTGCTCGGTAATGCGGGGATGCCCGGGAGTCGCCTTTCCGCAGCGTGAAAATCTGAAATGCCTTGCCCACTTTTCACCTGTTTCCTGCTCGAGCTCTGCCTGAATTTCGTCTAAGTATGTATCCCAGCGAGGATCGTGCATAAGCACGGTTAATATCATTAAAACCTTTATATTTTTGCCGTATTTCTCCCTCAAATCATAAAGCACGGACTTATATGTATCCTTCCATTTCCTTATAAAATCTTTATCCTGAGTTTTTTCGGGAAAAGGATTGGGATCATTCTGACCGATAGCCATTATTACAACGTCGGGGGTATATTTTGAAAAATCCCAATCTGTAAATCCCTCCTTAGAATAACCCACATAACTCAGTTTATCATATGTTGACTCAACTCCCACAAGCTTTTCGGGATCGGGACCGTTAAAAAATCCCGTTTTGTTCAAAAGCGCAATTCCGCCTTGTGAATTGTTATAGACCCTTGCATTCAACATTCTGCCCAAGGTAAGCGAATAACTGAACCAGCTGTTGTCCCAGAATCCGTTGCGCGCCTCGGGATCGGTATGATTTTCATAATAAACAGCCTCGCACAGCTCACCTGCGGAAACGCTGTCGCCATACACCTCTATGTTAAGAGCATATTCCTTTTCGGGAAGAGTAAGCCTGCTGCCCTCGTCTGTTTCTATGCCGCAGAAACGGAAATAATGCGCTGCCGCCTGTCTTTTAAATACGGTAAGGGTATGCTCTCCATCGTCCAAGCTGCCGCTAACCTCGATACATACCTCCTTATCGTCCTGAGGAAGCTCCAATTTGTATTGAACACCGTCTAAAACTACTCCCACAGCGTAATAATCGCCCATTGCCTCATTTTTTACATACAGGGAAAGCTTTCTGCCCGTAAATTTTGTTTCGGCCATACTGCCTGCATAAATAAAGAGAGGCTCGTTTTCATCGGTAAAGTCTATTCTGCCTGTGTACAGAAATTTGTCCTTCGTAGGTAAAACTTTCATTTTCTCTATTCTCCTTTTTATTCAATAAGGGACAGTGCCCGTTTTATTTGCGATCCCGACAGATGCTGGGAGCTTGGGTCTTTACACTAAGGCAAAGTCGCTGATTATTCGGCGCCGCCTTAAATAAAGCTGCCCTCGATAAGCCCTATAATGTCCTCATACTCGCCGAAATCCTTTCGGATTCTTTCCCTTGCCCTTTTGCAAAAATCGTGCATTGCTTCGGGACTGTCACGCATAACCTGCTTTGCACCCCAAAGATGAGAGTAATCGGACTGTGGGAAAAACAATTCCTCCTTATCCATAAGCACCTGCGAGCCTACCTTCTTCTCCTCGGCGCAGACGGATAACAAACGCTGCTCCGCAAATACCATATAGCATAAAAAATCGTCGCAGTCGGCGGCAGATTTCATAAACGCTATGGAGCGATTGACATAATACTGCTTGAAATCCTCTTCGGGAAGGTATAAAAATGCGGTGTTCATGGGCAGCACAGAGCTGTTCATACCCTTCATATTAAAGGGTATTTTAAATCGGAAGTAATCAAGGTCAGGGTAAACAGAGGGCGTTATATTCTCCCTGTGAACGGCAGTAATGCGGTTTTTAGGCAGATCCGGTCTTTTCCAGACGATAAAATCCGTGTCGATCATTACTATAGGAGCGGAAACCTCCCTTAATGCAAGTATTTTTCCCGCCGCCCAAAACATTTTCGGGTTTATTCCCTCCAGATTATCGGGGATAAGCGTTCTTACATTATTCCAAAGCTTCGATAAGCCGATTTTTTCTATATAATCCTTTCCCTTGCTGTCGGTAATCAGATCAATTCTGTCGCCAAAGCTTCTCCAGCTTAAAGCAGACAAGGCCGCAGAGTACAATTCAAACTTATCTAATGAAAAATCCTTATTCCCTTCCCTTGCAAAATAAGGGGCTGTTGAAATAATGTGAATTGCCTGCATAATGAGCCTCTTTCCGTATCAAACAAGATGAATACCGTAGCCAAAACGGTTTAAAGGGCAATAGGATAGGTTTTCGTATATTTTTTCTTCGGGTGATCTGCATACATTCTCTTTTTTGTTCAAGCCGCCGTCATAACGCTTTGAGTAGTCACCGCAATCGGGTATGGGGGCAGCCGATGAAAATGAAGACGTAAACGAGGAACGGATACCTGCATTATTAAAGGATGATGGAGAAAAGGAGGTTTGGTTAAAGGAAAAGGAGGTTTTATTAAAGCCGAATGATGTTGCGCCGAATAAAAACGATGTGTTGAAAAGAGTATGGGAGCCTGCGGCGGCAGAAAACGAATTTCGTTCAAAAACGAAAGAGCCTTTTTCATATTCGCTTTCATACTCATATGAAAACGAGCCGACGCCGTACCCGAACGAGCCTGTCTTATATTCGAACGAACCGGGCTTAAACTCAAAAGAGCCGCTTAGACTGTAAAAGGAACTGCCATTCACGGAAAAGGAATCGGATTTTACTACCTCCGACAGCTCCCGCAGTTCAAGAATTTGCATAAAAGAGCGTTTATTGGCTGAAAGCGCATACTTAAGCGGATTATCCTCCAACACAAAGGAGGTGAGGGATTTTTTTACACGGTCAAGCTTTTCCGCCCGCTCGATACGGGCTTTTACCGGTATCGGCTGCCCGAAAATATCCGCAAGCTGAACATCTATATCCCGATTTAAGTCTATATTCCTTACTTTTTGGGCTATTTCCGATTTTCCGCACATTTCAAGCCAATCTGTCAACGAACCGCCCAAATAATAAAGCTTTACGGCTTCAATATCAAAATTATCCTTCAGCTGTTCAAAGGAACTGATTTTTCCATTAGTAAATAAAAGACTAAACATCGAAAATCACCCTCTTTCCTTTCTTGCAATGAAAATAATCTTGTGGGTCTGTATCTGTTTGCGCTCATTTTGTCGTTTTCAACAAATTTTAGATTTTCCCGCTAAGTGTATTTTAACATAAAATGCACACTTTTTCAATACATTTTTATTTTATTACAATTTCCGACATCTTTTTCAGTAAGCTTGACTTCTGCTCGTTGTCGGGAGATTTTGCCCTTAAATTTGCGGCGGACAGCAAAATAATTTTTCTTACATCCTGCTTTGAATACTTTTCCGCAAGCTCTAAAGCGTCCTGCTCCTCTAAAATTTCTCCCATATCATGGTGATTTATCAAAAAGGCGACCTCGTCGATTAAATCCCGGTCAGCCTCCAGCCTTTTCAGAGCGTTTACCGCAATAAGCATTGAACGCTCGGAATGACCGTAATAGGTAGCATATCCCTCCGCATTTTCCGCCATACAATCGGGCTTGCCCACTCCGTGAAACAAAAGGGCATACCTTAAGGCCAAATCGGGAGTTGAATATCCTACGCTTTTGCATAAATGCTCGTACAAGGTGTAGCTTTGAAAAATGCTTTTCTGCTCGAAATCCACGGTATTGTTAAATTCTGGAAAAATTGCGGTAAGAACCCCGCTGTATTCCATAAAAACATCGCAGACTCTCTTTGACATAAGTATGTCCTCAAAGCCCCTGCGTAAAACGTCGGGTGGAAGTTCCGCCACCGATTTTGCATTAAGCTTTATCGCATTGGCGGTATTATGGGAGATAAGGTATTCGCCCGAACCCATCATAGTAAGTGCTTTTAAAATATATTGAGGATTTTTTTCCACCGAAAGAGGGGCGGCGACCGTCTCGCCATCTTCATTGGTATAGGCGGGCTGACCCTCGCCCACCGCCTTTAAAATAAACGGTTTATGGGAAAGGCATGACACGCCGTCAAAAATATCCCTTATTACGCCGAATCTGTCGGCGCAAATTGTGTTTACGGTAAAATCCCTGTCCTCCAGTTCGTCCTGAAGTGTACGGTAGGGTATGGGGGTATCCGGGTTATTACAGCGGTAGCTGCTTATCATAACGGGAATACCGCCTGCCATAACCGTCATGGTATTTTTGCGGCTGTCCATGTCGATTATTCTGTATTCCTCTAAAATAATCTCCAATCTGTCCAAGGGCGCGTTGACCACAATGTCAACATCACCCATAGGCTCGCCCAAAAGCATATTTTTTACACATTCCCCCACAACATAGCACTGATATTCATGCTCGTTTATATAATACATCATAGAGGAAACCTGATGAGGAATATTTATTGTATCGGGAATATTTACAGTATCTGCCAAAGCCGAGCCCTCCGATATTTTTTATTGATAAAATTACTGTATTGCCTGGAGCATATAGGAAAATAAAGGAAATGCCTGATTTTGTGCCAAAACGGTTAATGTCACAAAAAACTCAGTCAAACCAATGCTTGACGACGCTTATTGATACAGAGGACGGCGTTTGGGATTCTTCCAACAAGTCCTAATGCTTTTTATCCTCGGGAAAACCCCAGCCGTTTATATCAGCCCGGTGCATCGCTCCGAAAAGCCTTATAATAAAGCCCTTATCCTCCCTTTCCCTTGCATAAAGCCAATCCTTTGCTTCCTGCCGCTTAGTATGCTTATCTGCGGGGCATTTTGATTTAACGATTTCCATATGCTCGTGCTTTGCGGCCGCTCTCACCAGTGCCTCGGAAGCAAGGCATAAGGGGCGAATAACCGTCAGATCCCTTCTTGTCAGATAGCTTTTCGGTGCAAAGCAGGCAATTCGCCCCTCTCGAAAAAGGTTCATAATAAAGGTTTCCACCACATCGTCGTTATTATGCCCTAATGCAAGCTTGTTGCAGCCTAACGATTTTGCCAGCTCGTGGAGTGCTCCTCTGCGCATTTTCGCACAGAGCGAACAGGGGTTTTTCTCTTTCCGAATATCAAAAACGATTTTTGCAATATCGGTTTTTTCCACAATATACGGTATATCCAGCCTCTCGCACATGCCTCGCACAAGGGAATAATCCCCCGCCGCTCCGTCAAAGCAAGGATCTATAGTGACAGCCGTCAGACTGTAGTCTATCCCGGCAAAACGCTTAAATTCCGCCAAGCCTTGAAGCATTACAAGGCTGTCCTTCCCTCCCGAAATCGCCACAGCTATACGGTCGCCGTTCTCAATCAAATTATAGAGCTGCACCGCCTTTCTTATACAGCCCAATATTTTTTGCATAGCTTTTTCCTTCTTTTGTTTATCTTAAATGTACAAAACTCGGTTTTAAAAATGCCGCCTCGCCTATACAGCGATAAACTGCACAAAAGCCGCTTATGATGCCAACGCCTTTGGATAATACGGAGCCTGCTTATCCCTGCTGCTTATCATAGAAGAGACATTTCTTTTTCAGAGGCACTCTTTTTAATCCTCGCCTAATTTAAGTGCCTTGTTGATATTTATCTTCCTTATAATACTGCCTAAAACCAGGAATCCGCCCGCCAGCATAACCGCAATCAAAACATAAATCTTTATATAATCGCCTGCGGAAGCCGAAACGATAAAGGGCGGTATCTGCTGATCCACTCGGTACATATTCTGGAAAAGGGGTACGTAAATATCGCTGGTTATGCCGCCTATCACAAACGCCATCAGTATCGAGCTCATGGAAACCAAAATCTGCTCATAGCCTAACATCGCTATAATTTCCTTAAGCGACATACCCATTGCCCTTAAAATACCGAATTGAAGGGTACGTCCCTTTATAGACAAAATCCAATAGATCAAAAATCCTATGACAGACATTATCATAGTTATGATAAAGCCCAATGTTAATCCGCCGTTTAAGCCCTGAAGAGAAGGATCGTTCTTTTCGGCAATCAGCATCTGCGTGCTGTCCTTAAAGGTTTCTATGGGAATATGCTGCTCCTTTATCTCTGCGTACAGGGTTTCCGATTTTGCGTTATCCGCCAGCTTTACCCAGACGCTGTAAGGATTAAGATCACTGTTAGCGGCTATGTAGCTGTAATTCACTATGCAAAAATGCTTAGGAACGCTGTTGGGGTTAATTCCCGGCCAATAGTCCACTATTGCCAGCACCGTTACGGGAAGCTTGTTTTGAGCGTTCATTGAAAGGTTTACCTCGTCGCCCATTTTCAGATTATAATCCTTAGCAAGGGAAGAAGAAATTATAACCCCTTCCGAATAACGGTTTAGAGCATTACAATAGTTCTGCCACTGAATAGGCAGCAAATCGTCGCGAAACCATGCAGTTTTTGCAAAACCGATAGGCTCAATCGCCATCGCCTTGACTGCAGCCGTACCCTTTTTAGTATTCTGAGCGGAATTATTATCCTCACGGTCAGGTGCTCCGTCACTGTCCCAAGGCTTTTCCCCTCTGCCGCCGTTTTCTTCTCCCCCGTCTGCCGAGCGGGAGGAGCTGCCTGTATACAGCTTTGCATTATCGTCATAAAGCACCTTTGCGGCCGATTCAACTCCCGTAAGAGCTGCATATTTTGAAAAATCCGGCTCCTGATAAACCGTTTCGGTGGAATCTCCCACAAGATATTCGGATTGCGGCCAATACTCTGTAATAACTATATCTGCGCCGTTTTGATAAAATATCATATCGCTTTTGTTGTTATTTATAGCTCTGGCGGTATTAGCCGAAAAAATGCCATAGGAAAAGGTCAAAATAAGAAACAGCATTAAAAACCTTTCCTTGCTGCCGCCTGCACAGGAAACAGAGGTAAGTGCCATATACTGGGCAGGAGTCCATAATACTCTTCCCACCATATAAATAAGCTTAAGAATGTACGGATAAACCCGTACAAAAAACAGTCCCAAGCCCAAAATCAAGCAGGATGAAAAAACGAAAATCAAAGGATCGATCTGTCCCGTTGCTTCAAACGTTCCGTCACTGATAGCCTGATTGGTGAAATGAGTGTATAAAAAATAGAATGTAACGGAAAGACCGATAAGTATTATATCTATGCCGCAAAGCTCCCAAAGGGCGGTTTTCTTGATTTTGGTTTTGCTTTGCTTGTATTCCACAATAGTGAGCTTCGATGCGGGTATAATGGGTATCATTGTTGTTACAAAGAATACGAGAACCGCCGCCAGGGCGTAAATAAACGCCGTGACGGAAAGCTTTGCGGCTATGCCGGAACGGTTCACAAATTCCATAAAACCGTTGCTTACGCCCAAAAACTTACACAGCAGCAGCCCGATAAAGGGAGCGATTAACAAGGTAATAAGACCCAACAGTGCCATTTCCATTGAATATATGGAGAAAATCTGAAACGGCTTTGCTCCTCTGGATTTTAACACCGCTATTTCGTTTCTTTCCCTCTCGATGTTCAGCTGCGATACCATAAACAAATAAAAAGCAAGCATTATCATTGTGGGTATCTGAATCGCCCATAATATGGCGGTAAGAGAAGACGCCTTATCCACATAGCTGCTTATGATATCCGCCGAGCCCATTTCAAATTTATATGCCTTCTCCGAATAATAGTCAAAATCGCTTTGTAAATTTTGGGAAATATTGCTTATATCATTCATATTTACCGAATGATAGTTAAGGTTATAGTTTACGCTTAAAGAAACAATGTTAATAAGCCCGCTGCTGATAAGCTTTTCCGAAAGGGAGAAGGGAATAAAAACGCTTCCCGCATAGTCGATAAGATTTTCCGACCAATAGCTGTCGTTCATATCCGACTGGGTGAAAAAGCCCGTGACGGTTATATAAAAGCTTTCCTGGCTGGTGTTTACGGGATTTATAAGATATTTGTTTCCGCTTACTATGCCCAACGCCTTTGCCGCTTCCTCGGTAACGATCACCTGATAGCTTCCGTCCTCCGCTATTCCGCTTTCGTCATACAGCTCCCCCTGAAAAACGTCAATGTGATCCTCGATTCCGCTCATAGCGGTAATACGCACACGTGAAGAGCTTGATTGCGCAGCATTTGAACCGTGAACCAAAAAAAGCAGGTTGTCCGAAACCACGGTTTTGCTGTTTTCAACGGGTATGCCTATTCTGTCGATACGGTCCTTAACCATTTTAGGCGTCTGATCAAGAACCGTAAGCTGGTTTTCCACCGTTACACCCAAAGGAAGCTCGGCGGAAACAATATATTTTCCGGGAAATGAGCCGCTTTGAAGCTGATACTCCTCCATTTCCTTTATAAGGACTCGCTGAAGAGAAGCGTCCATATATATAGGCACGGTGCTCATCATGCCCGCCGCCATTAAAAAACCCAAAATCAGACATAATACCATCCATTTGGTATTGCGCATTTTTCTTAATAGTACAGTAAACAAAGGCTTGCCCCTTCCCTGTCATGGAGCTTTTCGGTGAACCTGCTCCGGCTTTCGTATTTTTATCTTGATATCACCTTATCGCCCTCGGAAAGTCCCGAAAGCACCTCGATTTCCACAGCGTTGCTTACCCCCGTGGTGATATCGACCTCTGTCTTTTCGTCATTTTTTAAGATCTGAACATATTGCCTGTCGCCGTCGGTTTTTATTACATATTTGGGGATCACCAAGGTATTGAGCGAGCTTGCCTTTACCTTTTTTATATTCCCGATAGAGCCTAAACAGCCAAAACCGGGGCTTTCCTTTGTAAACTCAACAAAAACTGCGTCGCTGAAGCCGTCGCCCTCCTCCAGCTCCTCCTTCGGAGTGCGCACAACAACGCCCTCATATATATCTCCGTTTACCTCGACAGTAACGGGGTCGTCTGCGGAAAATCCTCCCGAGCCGGTCACCTCCGCCCTTACGCAAAGCTTATCGGGATCGATTATCTTTACGAGAACGTCGTAAGGATCTACCATATCGCCGGGATTTAAGGTTTTAACAAAGGAAACCTGTCCCGATACGGGAGCGTAAATCCTTCCTCCGTCATACTGATCCTGATAGGATTCAAGCGTACTTTGCTCAATATCGAGCTGAAGCTTGTCTACGGCTGAATGTGAGTTATTGTAATTAAGCTGTGCCAGCTCTACCTTTTTCTGCTGTACCTTAAGCTGATATTCGATAGTGCCGTTGTTCATTTCGGCAACAAGCTGCCCCTCCTCAACAAAATCTCCGGGATTTACATAAATGTTTTTAAGCTGTCCCGAATATTTGTTAAAATAACAGTCCGTTTCACTGGCGGAAATAACGTAGCCGCTTTGAATAACAGCACTTTCAATATCCTTTCTGCCAACTGTGTATGTTGAATACACCACCTTCTCCACATCAAGAGTGGGAGGCTCCAGCACAGGCTCCTCGTTAGGGAAAAAGTAACAGCCGGAAAAGCTGAGCGCAGCCGCCAAAACAAAAGGCATAAGTATTTTTTTCTGAATTTTATTCATATATCATTCCCCGGTTTCTTAGTGTGAGCAATCGATTACATCAGGTCTCCTCTAAAACTCGGTCTTAAGGGCAAAAACAAGCGGATAGCGCCGTATTCAGGAAAAGCCGGCAAAGCAAGGCCGTATGCCCTGCCTTAAGGTTTGACAAAGCAGAGCCTGAGCTCCGTACGTCTTTGCATAAGTAAGGTTTTTAGAGATGCCCATTATTATACTACATTTTAGCACATATTTCACTTTTTTTCAATAGCTATTGAGCTATTTTTAAAGGCGTACCGTAAATTTTTAGAGCTTTGGCTTGTATTCGTTAGGGCGGATATATATTCGAGAAGCTCTGTCACCGATTTGTAACAAACTTGTAACGGTTTTGTAATTGACTTTTAAATTTGCGGCGAATATAATTAAAGAAGATAAAGCCGCTGTGCTTTGTCCTCGACAGCAAAATCGAGAACCCGTTTGCGCAAAAACGGTTCAACGTCACATAAAAGGAGTGTTTATTATGAAAAACATCAAATTAAAAGCAGCCGTCTTATCGTCAGTTATGGTATTGGCATTATCCGTTACAGCCTGCAATAAAGACGGCGGGGGAGAAGGTACGGGTACAACAGATCGGCAAAGCGCAGCGCCCATGGGTACGGTTGAGCCGGTAAATACCGAGGACAACAGTCTGACCGTTCCCGAAAACAGTACCGAAAAAACGAATCCGCCCGAGGAATCGGCTGCAACAAATACCGAGCCTGCCCCCTCGGAAACCGAGCTTACTCAAAAGCAGGAAACGGAGCCTATAGTAACCACTACGCCTCCTCCCGCCGAAATAAGCCCCGTAGAGCCTCCCCCGGAAACGGCGAACAAGGCTTCACAAATAGCTGCGGCACAGGTGGGAAAAATGTTTAAGTTAGGCGGAGCTTCTCCCGAGCAGGGCTTCGACAATTCGGGAATAGTATACTATGCGCTTACGCAAAGCGGCATAAAATGCCCCCGCACCGCCCCCGAAATGTCAAAGATAGGAGAGAAAAAAACCGCCGATAAGCTTCAAGCGGGAGACATCGCCTTCTTTAATATGGACAATGCGGAAAAAACCCTTTTTGTCGCTCTCTACATAGGCGAGGGAAAGGCGGTAATAAGCACCGATGAGGATCAGCCCGTAAAAATCGTCGATATTAACTCCGTTTGGTATAAAAACGCCTTTGCTTACGGAATTTCTCCTCAGGCTTAATATTTTTATGAAGTATGACGTTATAGTAAAGGGAAAATTTATCGACCGACCCAACAGGTTTATTGCCAATGTGGAAATAAACGGAAAAAGCGAGGTTTGTCATGTCAAAAATACGGGGCGGTGCAAAGAGCTGCTTGTTAAAGGAGCCGCCGTTTATTTAGCGGTAAGCGGAAATCCCGACAGAAAAACAAAATATGACTTGGTGGCGGTAAAAAAAGGAGAAATTCTGATAAATATGGACAGCTCCGCACCCAACAAGGCCGCCGCTGAGTATTTGAGAAAGCATTTCGGAAAAGACGCCCTGATAAAGCCAGAAAAGGTCTACGGACAGTCAAGGATTGACTTTTATGCGGAAACAAAGGGCGAAAAGCACCTTATTGAGGTCAAGGGCGTTACTTTGGAGGAAAACGGCAGCGCACTTTTCCCCGACGCTCCCACCGAACGAGGCGTTAAGCACATTTACGAGCTTTGCAATGCGGCGGCCGAGGGTTATAAGGCGTGCATACTGTTTGTGATTCAAATGAAGGGCGTTAAGGATTTTTCACCTAACGATAAGACCCACAAGGCTTTTGGCGACGCCCTCAGATATGCAAAGGGGCAGGGGGTTCGGATCAAGGCGGTGGACTGTGTTGTCACGCCGCAAAGCATGGTTATTGACAGCGGAGTCGAGATCAAGCTCTGATATGTTTTTTCGGCGGGAGACTCGATTCCCTGCTGAAGGACTGAATGAAACCCGCCGCCTAATGAGACTATGCCTTTTCCTTATGGCAAAAGGCGGGGGACATC
>DNUB01000109.1:0-149 GCA_003508605.1 Oscillospiraceae bacterium
TATATGAAAGGTGTAAAAAGATGAACGCTCTTGAAATCCAAAATCTTACTAAAGTCTACAAGGACTTTAAGCTTGACGGTTTGAGCTTTAACCTGCCTGAGGGATGTATTTTAGGTCTTATCGGTGAAAACGGAGCCGGAAAAAGCACA
>DNUB01000109.1:453-822 GCA_003508605.1 Oscillospiraceae bacterium
AACGGAGCCGGAAAAAGCACAACCGTAAGGCTTATTTTAGATATGATAAAAAGGGACAGCGGAAGCATTAAAATACTTGGCAGAAGCAGCACCGAAAATATTTCCGATATAAAGGAGGATATAGGCGTTGTATTGGACGAATCGGGAATACCTGACTGTCTTAATTCAAAAGAGGTTGGCAAAATTATGAAGAACACCTTTAAAAATTGGGACGACGCTTACTATAACCTGCTTTTGCGTAAATTTGACCTGCCCGCCGGCAAGAAATTCAAGGAATTTTCCAGGGGTATGAAAATGAAGCTTGCCATAGCTGCCGCAATGTCTCACAATCCAAGACTGCTTATTCTTGACGAAGCTACAAGCGGACTT
>DNUB01000109.1:1102-7181 GCA_003508605.1 Oscillospiraceae bacterium
CTTGACGAAGCTACAAGCGGACTTGATCCTGTTGCAAGGGATCAGGTGGTGGAAATGCTGTATGATTTTACCCGTGAGGAAAATCACTCTATCCTTATTTCTTCCCATATAGTGAGCGATCTGGAAAAGCTTTGCGACTATATTGCATTTCTTCATAAGGGAAAGCTGCTGCTGTTTGAAGAAAAGGACCGCCTGCTGGAGCAATACGGCGTCATACACTGCACCGAGGAGCAGCTTTCAAAGCTTGCTTCCGATACGGTGATTCACATAAAGAGAACACCTTACGGCGCAGAAGCCTTGGTTAAGCGCGAAGGAATTAAGGATTTCCAGGTAAGTCCCGTTACTGTTGAAGAACTGTTTGTTCAGATGTCAAAGGAGGCAGAGGAATGAAGGGTTTGCTGTTAAAGGATTTTTATGTTGCCGTAAAAAACCTCAAAATTTATTTTCTAATCGCTGTATTGTTTATCGGAACGGTAATTGTTGATAAAAACAATGTTTATTTTTTATATTTACTGTCTATGCTGGGCGGAATAATTCCCGTGACCCTGCTGTCCTTTGACGAAAGGAGCGGCTGGACAAAATACAGCCTTGCGCTTCCGTATACTCAAAACCAGATAGTATCGGTCAAATATGTTATCGGAATGATACTTCCCGCTGCGGTATCCGCTGTTTCGGCTTTGCTGATGTGGTTTATGAAATATTCCGCCGAAAGTATTTTACTCTTTTTCATAACCTCGGCGTCCTTGGCTCTTGCAGTACCTGCTTTGTGCTTGCCGTTTTCCTTTAAATTGGGAGTGGAAAAGGGACGGATAGCCTATTATGCCGCTTTGGCTCTTATCATAGTTCCCGGTGCCGTTTTGGGCGGCAATGCCGCCGACAGAGAAGAGTCTTTTTTAACGGCAGGTTCTTGGGATATCATAGTAATTATTTCGGGAATCGCAGTACTGCTTTATGCGGCTTCATGGCTTTTGACTGTAAGGATTATGAAAGCAAGGTCGTGTGAAAAATAAAAAAGGGAAACCATTATCTTAAGGGGTTTTTGAAAACCCTACGAAAAGAAAAACGGACAGGGTACGTTGTATGCAGGGAAATCCGGTGAAGGCGGGCTGACGCCCGTCGGGACGGATTGACGAAGCAGGCGGCGTACCGGGTCCGTTTTTGCTTACAAGGGTTTTTAGAGCTTGCCTTAAGACAGCACCGCACACAATAACCGATTACGTCTTTGTGTGCGGTGCCGTACCCGATTAGCGGGTGTTCCCGATTTTGTGCGGCATCAGCCGATCTCTCCTCCGTCAACTGTAAGCTCGCCCTCCAGAACGGTGATTTCCGCAATGTGCTCGGCTTTTTCCAATCCGCTTATAAAGCAGAAAAGCTCTCTTTTGTCCGATTTTTTTACTTTTTTGCTTTTCCAAACCCTTTTTCCGTCAAGCTTAAGTGCAATTACCGCTTCGTACCTGCTCTCGCCGAAAATGCCGAAGCTGCTGCCGTTAAAGGAAAACCTGACCCCTGCGTCCTTTTGTCCTATGGATACTGTTCTTTTGTAATCTCCGTAGCCCGACATAAGCCTGTGCTCCCATTTGCCGAAGTATTCAAATTCCTTATCGGTATCGTCAACTCTTGTTATGTAAGTCCTTTCGCAGCTTACAGGGGTAATTTCAAGCTTTTCGAAAAAGTTGTTGTGATAGGAGCTGTAAAAGGCTCCTCGTCCTGCGGGAAGGGGCGAAATATCGTTATAGCTGCATACCTGTTTTTCACCGATAAAGCACAGAATTTTGCCTTTGTCGGCGGAAATCGTAAGCTTAACGGCTTCTTTTGCGTCAAAGATCCCTTTCTTTTTCATTTTTCCGTTTCTGAAAAATTTCCAAGCTCCGTTTCCGCAGATTATAAAGGAATAGCCGCTGTGCTCCCTGCAAGCCTGACAGAAGCGCAGACCGATGCCGCCGTAGAAGTCCTTTGTCTTTTCGGTCAGGGAAAGGTATGCGGAAAGCTCATAATTAAACCATCTGTCGTCGCCGAAATTTGTGGCGGGCAGCGGCGTGTAGCCCCATTCCTCCGCCTTTGCTTCAGGGGTTATCTTCTGCATAAGCACGTTTTTGTTTTTTACCCTTGTTACCTCAAATGCTCCTCCCTGATCTGTGGTATAAAGGGGAGCATAACCTCTTTTGGCGAGAAAATCCTCTGAAAAATCTTTATAGCTAAAATCGTCCCGGTAGGGAAGGGTCAGGACTCGGGATTTGTTGGGTTTAAGAGCGGGGCTTTCGGTTTTCACGGTAGTAACTGTCACCAAGGAAAAGGGAAGTATTACCGCTTCAAAGACATAGCTGCCGTTTTTTAAAGCGGGGGAAACGGATTTAACCTTTTTAAAATAGTTTTCGTTATACTCTCCGCATTCGTTTCCCCTTGTTTCCCACAGGTCAAGAACCGTATTTTCGGTAATTAAGTTTTTGACGTAAAACTCGTATTTTACAGGCTTATCGGTGGAATTTGACATAACTATGCTGAGGTCCCCCGTTTCGGGATCGTAAGCAGTCATATAGCTGTGTTTGGTATTTACAAGGGCATGTCCGTCGCCCCCCTTTTCACCGTCGCTGCCGCAGCCGCTGTCGATAAAGTGCCAGCCCTTTTTTATAAACCTTGAAAAATGCAGAGCCATGTAAAAGCCGCTTTCCGTGTTATAGTATCCGCTCCACGGTTCCTTAGCGTCAATAAGCTGCTTGTGGCAGTAGCAGACGCCGTCATAGTAAGCGGAAACAACAGGCTGAAATTCATACAGGGACATGGAGCCGCAGGGATACATTGCAATAATTCTGTCTGCAATATCCAGTACGCCGTTTATACCGCTTAAGCCGCTATGGTCAAATCTGAATGTGCCTTTGGAATAACTCATTGGTGGGCAGCCCTCGGTGAACCATATTTCCTTTCCGTATTCACTTGACATTTTTTTAGTGTTGGGGGTGGAATGGCTTGTATAATGACTACCTATAATATCAACACAGCTGCGCAGCTCTTCGTCCTCCGCCATTAAATCGGAAATGTGCCATGAGTTTTCCTCGTCGGCAGCGATTATCTTTATTTTTGAAAAATCGTAGGGACAGTCTTTTTCGGCTTTTATACGTTTTGCAAAGTATTTTATCCATTCGGGTTCAACGGCTCTTTCATTGCGGTTGACACTTACACAGTCAAATTTTAGTTTGTAGGCTTTATAGGCGGCCCTCAGCGTTTGTGCATACCAGGAATACCTTGCGTCATATACATCGTGGGAGTCCGAAACCCATTTCGGCTCGCTCCAATAAAGCATATCAAGAGTAAGGGCGGGATTGACCCTTTTAGCGTCACAGGCAAGCTGATATCCCGCTCCTCTTGCAGTGTCGGCAGCTTCGTCCCTAAAACGCTTTACCGCAGGCTCCGTACCCGACGAGGAATTTATATCCGCTCCCATTTCCAATTTTAAATGGGTAATATTTAAGCCGTCCTTGCCGAAAATAAGCTGTAAAAGCTCATTGTAGCGTTTCGGGTGCATAGCCTTATAATCCAATAAAAGCCTTGACGAATTATTGCCGCTGACCATTCCGAAGCCTTGGAAGGATCGGCAGCGTTCCTTGCTTTCGGGTTTTTCTATGTTAATCTTCATAGCGTTTCACCTTTTCATTTTGTTATGGGCATCTTTATAAACCTTGTTTGGGCAAAGACGTGCAAAGCAGTCGTTTTTGCCCTTCAAACCGATTTTTAAAGAAGCCGTTATGATTGCTTCTTACTTTTAAACTATATCAGAAAAACAAAAATCTTTCAATAGAAAAAACACTTTTTTACTATAGCAATTAAAAATTGCAGCAAGCAACGACAATTCAAATCACCCATAGCTTTGCTTCCCCCCTCTATTGTTTTTCCTCTGAAAATATACAATTCTTACGGTCTGATTTTCACAGTATTGCGAAAATCAGACCGCAAGGATTGCCTGCTTTCAGTCAGGTATAGATAAAGCTTTCATATGTGCCTATTGACAAATGTGTACAAATATGGTATAGTTTTTTCGGGAAATAAATAATGTGGTAAAAGCAAATACTAAAACGCTGCAGAAACTCAATGTATTAAAAAGGAATTTTTGAAATATGGAAACGAACGAAAATCTTACAAAGGAAAGATATAATGTTGGCGGAATGACATGTTCCGCCTGCTCGGCTCACGTTGAAAAGGCGGTAAGCAGGGTAAGGGGAGTCGAAAAGGCTGAAGTTAACCTGCTTACCAACTCCATGACGGTGCGGTACGACAGTAAAATATGCAGTCAAAAAGATATTATAGATGCGGTTGAAGAAGGCGGCTACACTGCGTCTCTTCCCTCCGATGATAAAAGCGGACCGAGTAAGTCAAAAAGGGAAAGCCCTGCCGAAATACGCAAGAAAGAGTTTGGGGAAATGAAAAAACGGCTTATAGGGTCGGTGATTTTTTTAATTCCTTTGTTTTATATTTCCATGGGGCATATGATGGGCGCACCCTTGCCGAGCTTTTTTCATGGAGCGGAAAATGCGCTGACCTTCGCCTTTACTCAGCTTTTGCTTGCTTTTCCGATAGTGCTTATTAACAAACACTATTTTGTCAACGGCTTTAGAAACCTTATAAAAGGCTCGCCCAATATGGATACGCTGATAGCGTTGGGGTCGGGTGCGGCATTGGTGTACGGTATTGTCGCCATATACCGCATAGGCTACGGATTGGGCCACGGTGATAATGAGCTTGTGGAAAGATATATGATGAATCTTTACTTTGAAAGCTCGGGAACTATACTCACCCTTATATCCGTGGGAAAAATGCTTGAAGCAAGGGCAAAGGGAAAAACCTCCTCCGCAATAGAAAAGCTTCTCGACTTAGCTCCGAAAACTGCGCTGGTGGAGAGAAACGGGCAGGAGCTGGTTCTTTCTCCGGAGGAGATACAAATGGGGGATATCGTTATAGTTAAGGCGGGAGAAAGTGCCGCTGTGGACGGAGTTATTGTAGAGGGAAACGGCGTGCTTGACCAATCCGCCGTTACAGGCGAAAGCATAGGAGTAGAGAAGACGGTGGGGGACAGTGTGATCGCCTCATCGATAAATAAAAGCGGCTACTTTAAGATGCGTGCTCAGCGTGTAGGCGACGACACTACCCTGTCGCAGATTATTCGTCTCGTAGAGGATGCCACAGGCTCAAAAGCACCTATCGCAAAGTTAGCGGATAAGATAAGCGGCGTGTTTGTACCTATTGTTATTGCAATAGCCCTGATTTCGGGAGCGGCCTGGCTTATAGCGGGGGACGGACTCGAAACTGCGCTGTCAACGGCTATTTCGGTGCTTGTTATTTCCTGCCCATGCGCATTGGGCTTGGCTACTCCCGTGGCAATTATGGCGGGGACGGGCAAGGGGGCGGAAAACGGAATACTGATAAAATCCGCTTCGGCATTGGAAACCGCTCACAAGCTTAATGTTGTGGTAATGGACAAAACGGGCACGTTAACCGCAGGAAAGCCCTCCGTAACAAGCCTTATCGCAGATTCAAACATTTCCGAGACACATATTTTAGCGGTGGCGGCAGCATTGGAATTAAAGTCGGAGCATCCCTTGGCGGAGGCGGTAATAAATTCCGCAAAAGAAAACAACGTGACCCCTCTTGCAGCCTCAAATTTTGAAGGCATTTTCGGAAAGGGTGTAAGGGGGGACATAGACGGCAGAAACTGTCTTGCGGGGAATTTGGCTTTAATGCGGGAAAACGGAATCGATGCAGTCAAATGGGAGGATAAATCCTACACTCTTGCCGATAACGGAGCTACTCCTCTGTACATTGCGGAAAACGGCAGAATAATCGGGATTATAGGAGTGGAGGACACGGTAAAGCCCACCGCTTCGGCAGCGATATGGGAGCTGAAGCAAATGGGGATAAGCGTCGTAATGCTCAGCGGCGATAATAAGCGCACCGCAGAAGCGGTTGGCAAGAGGATCGGTATAGACAGGGTGATTTCGGAGGTGCTGCCTGCGGATAAGGAAAAGATAATAAGGGATTTGCAGGGTGAGGGCAAGCTGGTCGCTATGGTGGGCGACGGAATAAACGACGC
>DNUB01000109.1:7485-8183 GCA_003508605.1 Oscillospiraceae bacterium
GGTGGGCGACGGAATAAACGACGCTCCCGCACTTGCCCGCTCGGATGTGGGAATGGCGATAGGAGCGGGAACGGACATTGCCATAGAAAGTGCGGATATCGTTCTTATGAAAAACAGCCTTTTAGACGTATCGGGAGCAATAAAGCTCAGCAAGGCGGTTATACGAAATATAAAGGAAAATCTTTTTTGGGCGTTTTTTTATAATGCTTTGTGCATTCCCCTGGCGGCGGGAGCTTTCGTAAACCTTTTAGGGTGGCATCTTGACCCTATGTTCGGTGCGCTCGCCATGAGCCTTTCAAGCTTTTGCGTAGTTATGAACGCCTTAAGATTAAAGCTGTTTAGGTTCAGACACTCGGAAGCTGCGAACGGCGAAAGCAATCAAATAGGTAAATACCGTATTGAAGGCGTAGAACCGACAATATCGGAAAATAATACAATCAAAGAAGGAGAATTTAAAATGCAGAAGAAAATTTATGTTGAGGGTATGAGCTGCGGACATTGTTCCGCCCGTGTGGAAAAGGCTTTAAACGCTATCGAGGGCGTTGAAGCAAGGGTCGATTTGGAGAAAAAAACAGCTTTCGCCGAGATTAAAGGAGAAATTGCGGAGGAAGTATTAAAGAAAGCGGTGGAGGAAGCTGGCTATGAGGTTAAGGGCATAGAATAATCCGCAGTTTAATGAGGGGCAACGCCCCGAATTT
>DNUB01000341.1 GCA_003508605.1 Oscillospiraceae bacterium
GGGCGTTGCCCCTCATTGAATCGGTCTTAGAGCTTGTTCTCATTTGGAGGGTGCGGTATTTTTTTCCCTGTTCTCTTCCCTGCTTTCCTCCGGCTTATCCTCCGACAAAATATCCAGCCAATTTTCGGGAAATCCCAGCATGGACAGCTCCACAATGTCCTTATAGTCAAAATAAAGCCGCCTGAACTGCCTTAAAAAGCCGTCCCTCCACTTAAAGGGCTGCCTGTACAGCTCCTTCATAACAAGAATATATTCGAAAACGGTGCCCTCGCTTGAATGAATATCCCCCATTTCCCAATCGTAAAGCCTGTGATAGTGGGCGCAGTGATTGCGCAGGTCGGACATTTTTCTGAGCTTCTGCTCCAAATCTCCCGAAGAGGTATTGTAATATTTTTTCGATATGTCCATTTTGTCGCCGGGCTTTAAGTCCGCATAAAACATATTCAAACCGCCGAAGCTGAACAGCTCCATTATTACCCATAAGGGAAACAGCCCCCCGTGCTTTTTTATATAGTGCTGCACCATTTCGCTGTCCTCGTTGCTCTCGATAAGTCTTTTTATACGGGACAAAAAGGACTTGTGATTATGTACGTGGCTGTAGCATTCTGCGCTGAGATAGCCCGTTGCGCCGTATTTTATCGCATGGTAGTTGGAGCAGTGCGCTCTGAAGGCGATCTCTATTTCCTCCAATGTTCCCATTAAAAGAGAGCGAAGCCTGCGGTCAAAATCGTAAACCTGAAGCACGTCCTTAAATCTTGTGCCCTTCCTGTACTTGCCGTCCTCCTGCAAATACAGAGAAAAGTAATGAGCCAGGCGGAAATAGTTTATGTTGGTGAGGGTTTCGGCTGCAAACTCCTCGTCCTCCACAATACAGCCTCTCTCCTTAAGCTTTGCCAGCTGCTCCGCAACGGTGGCGGGAAGCTTTGCCTTATGATTATTGGAGGGATTTTTGTTTCTGCTTTTCTGTATGTATTCCCCTTGCTCCGAGTCGGCAGCGTATTCGCCTTCGCTGATTTTATCCTGTCCGAATCTGTTATTTGATCGGTTTTTGTAGCCCTTGCTCATTATTACTCCTTGTAACAGGGCATCTTAAAAACCGTTTTTCGGCAAGGCTTTTAAAGACGCCCTAAAGTTATTTGTAAGTTTTTTGTAATCATATGCCCTTAGCCGTGTTCGCTCTGTTAATATCCACCACAAAGCTTGTATCCGCCATAAGCTGCAAAAGCTTATCGGTTCCGTTGGCTATCTTGTAATCCATTTCCTCCCGATAGATGGGAAGAAGCTGATAAAAGTTAACGCTTTCGCCCTTTTTAAGAGTGCAGACGCTGTTTTCCCCCACCATAGGATCTATAAGCAGCGCACCGCAAAAATCGGTATTTTCCGCATAGGCTTCCAGGTTATCTACGGTATGCCCCCAGCCTAACCATGTATCGCAGACGATAGGCAGCCTTGCCGTGCTTTTTAAAAGACGTATGGGCCAATACCATTTTTCGTCCTGCTCGTGAGTTTTCCAATCGGCGGGAAGAGTGATGACCAGCTCCGCCCTTTCCAGTTTGTATTTTGCCAATTCGGGCGGTACGTTCATTTTATGCGCCCCCATTCCCATAGTTACCAGGGTATGGTAGTTTCTTCCCTCGGCGGGCGGAATCATACAAATGTCTACATGGATATCGGGAGATACTATTTCATGAAATACCTGATCAAAGCTGCCAAAGCTTTGACCGATAAAGCTGTCCACCTTTTCCATATCCTTGCTGTCGTACATTTCGGGGGCTAATCCGTTCTGCGCCGATTTCCTTTTACCAAATAACTTCATTTTTTACTCCTTTTTAAAAGGCAATACCGCTTCAGGAAACACTGTGCCTTTCGGGATTTACGCAGTAAACCAAATCCAAAGCGTCCTTTCTGAGCTTTTTAAACAGCTGCTCTCCGCCGTGATCCTTTCTGAATCTCAGTTCCTCCCTGAACAAGGGGATAAACTGAAAAAATCTTACCTCTTCTCCCTCCGTAAGCCTGCATGGCGAGGTATCCTCGGAAATGTCCACCTCGGGATCGGCCAGCAATGCGCCTATAAATTTATTAAAGGGATCGTAGTACTTGGGCATTTCAATGGCGGGAAATTCTTCAAAGCAGCAATTCCTTTCCGCCGCCAGCTTGGCGGCGTCCCTGAGCATATGTAAGGGCCAGTACCATTCCTCCGTCTTTTCCTCCAAATGCCAGCTTTTATCGAGAGTAAGTATAAGCTCCATTCTCTCTGCAAAGGGCTTTCCCGCATTTGAGGGGGCGTTGTCGGGGAGAGTTGTAATGTGCGCTCCCAAACCTATTGTCACCAATGTGAAAAAGGGCTTGCTTAAATTCGGCGGAATTATGGCGATATCGGGATGAACGCCTGTGGAGGAGTAGTCGCGGTAGAACGATTGGATTTTGCCGTAGTGCTTTTTGATATACTTTTTCAGTATATCCGTGTCCTTGCTTGAATAAAGCTCCTGTATGCCGGATTCTGTGTTCATAATTTTGTCCTTTCATATGGGATCAGCCCGCAGCGGGCGTTTCCTGTCTCTGTGCCGCCCCTTCTGCGGCGCTGCCTTAACCTCTTTTGATCTTCATCATGCTTTTCTTGCCCTTTTTGACGATTACAAAATCTCCTATCTCTATCATTTCGGCAGGATCGGATATTTTTCTGTCGTCTACGCTTGCGCCCCCCTGCTGAACCACCGTTCTTGCGTCCCGCTTTGAGGGGCAGAGTCCCGATTTAACCAATAAGTCGGCGATATTTATTTTGCCCTCGGTCAGATCCTGGGAAGCTAAAACAAACTCGGGCATATTGTCGCTTACGCCCTTTCCGCCGAACAGCGCCTTTGCCGCTTCAAGAGCCTTGCCCGCCTCCTCCTCGCCGTGTACCAGCTTGGTAAGCTCGAAAGCAAGGATTTCCTTTGCCTTGTTAAGCTGACTGCCCTCCCAGCCTTCCATTGCCTCTATTTCCTCCACAGGCAGGAAGGTAAGCATTTTGAGGCACTTGATAACGTCTGCGTCCGCCACGTTTCTCCAATATTGGAAAAACTCGTAGGGGGGAGTTTTTTCGGGGTCCAGCCAAACTGCGCCCTTTTCGGTTTTGCCCATTTTCTTTCCCTCGCTGTTAAGCAGCAGGGTAATGGTCATGGCGTGAGCGTCCTTGCCCAGCTTCTTCCTGATAAGCTCCGTGCCGCCTAACATATTCGCCCACTGGTCGTCCCCGCCGAACTGCATATTGCAGCCGTACTTTTGAAACAGCATATAGAAATCGTAGCTTTGCATAATCATATAGTTAAATTCAAGGAAGGTAAGGCCCCTTTCCATTCTCTGCTTGTAGCATTCAAAGGTAAGCATTTTGTTTACCGAAAAGCAGGCTCCCACCTCTCTTAAAACATCTACATAGTTAAGGCTTAAAAGCCAGTCAGCATTGTTTATCATAAGTGCCTTTCCCTCGGAGAAATCTATAAAGCGGGACATCTGCTTTTTAAAGCACTCTATGTTGTGGTCGATATCCTCCTTTGTGAGCATTTTTCTCATATCGGATTTACCCGAGGGATCGCCTATCATGCCCGTACCGCCGCCTAAAAGGGCTATAGGCTTGTTGCCCGCCATTTGCAGCCTTTTCATAAGGCAAAGAGCCATAAAATGCCCCACGTGAAGGCTGTCGGCGGTAGGGTCAAAGCCTATATAAAACACGGCCCTGCCCTCGTTTATCATATTGCTTACCTCTTCCTCGTTTGTTACCTGTGCAATAAGTCCTCTTGCAACCAATTCGTCATAAAGCTTCATTTTCTTCTCCTTTTACCGTTTGTATTTTACTTTTCTTCGTAAGTCTGCAATCCGATTAAGAAACAGTCTTATTCCGCCGCCCTTCGAATATCCTGAGCCAGAATAATCGACCGGGGCAAAAGCCCCATTTTTTCGTAAAACGCCCTTGCGTTTTCGTTTTCTGCGTCTACGCCCAGCTGAACGGCGTCGCAGCCCGTTTCCTCCGCATAGCTCCTGACTCCCTCAAAAAGCTTTTTGCCTACGCCCCTGCGCCTTTCGCCTTCCTCAACGCCTATGCAGTCGATAAAGCATACCTTTCTTTGGGGCTTTTCCTCTCCCCCCGTTTCGATAATTCTGAAAAGAGCGTAAGCGTTTATTTTGCCCTTATCGTCGTTTACCAGAATTACCGAATCGCCCTCGGCTTCTATTTCGGAGATTCTTTCAAAAAAGAAATCCTCTCTCGGCATAATATGCTTATGGGGTGCAATTTTGCAATGATATCGGTGCAGCTGCTTAAAAAGCTCAGCAACCTGTTTTGTATCCTCGAATTTTGCTTTTCTTATCATAATTTTTCTCTTTTCCCGCTTTCTTTAATATTCAGCCGCAAGCCAATGAGCAAAACCGATTTTTTCAACAGAACCCGCCGTTTTCGGTTAAACAAAAAACCTCCAACAGAAAAAATCTGTCGGAGGACGAATTTACTCGTGGTACCACCTCGTTTTACGGCATACTGCCGCCTCATAGGGCTGTAACGGGCTTACCCGGATTTTGCTATCGGAAGGGGCTGTAAAAACAGACTTTTTTCTCTCATTTCTCTCAAAAAGCTTGACGGAAATTTGCCGATTTTCGCTGCGCTCGAAAAACGCCGCAATAGCTTTTTCAGCCCTTCTCACAGCACTTTTATAAAATCAAAAGTGCTCTTTCTCACAAAATCACTCGGAAATGTATTTCGCCGTATTACGCCGCCTTTTTCCACCGACAAAGGCTCTCTGTGGGCTTATCCCGGTTACTTCTTTTCTTCAGCGATTTATTGTTTTATTTTTTAAAGATTGCCTTTAGGTACAGTTTAACATAAAAGATGGGGGTTGTCAACTGCAAGGGGGGACTGCGTTGGCTTTTTTCACTGCGTTTGGCATTTTTCACTGCGTTCGGCATTTTTCACTGCGTTCGGCTTTTTGAACTGCGTTTGGCTTTTGGTGATTTTTTCGTCCTGCGGGCGTGCCGCTGCCTTTTCCGTTTTGCGGCGGGGTGCGCTTCTGCGGGGGTTACTGCGTTGGCTTTTTTACTACGTTTGGCTTTTTTGTAATTTTTACGTCCTGCGG
>DNUB01000337.1:0-5038 GCA_003508605.1 Oscillospiraceae bacterium
AAATCAGCTAATTACCGCCAACTTTTCTGAGAGCGGGTATAAATCAGCAGGGCTTTCTTGAGAGCGGGCATAAATCAGCAAAGCTTTCCTGAAAGCGGGCATAAATTTGCACAGCTTCCTTGACAGAGTACATAAATCAGCAAATCTTTCCTGAGAGCGTGCAAAAACAAGCACAACTTTCCTAAAAGCAATCAAAAATCAACGGGGCTTTTAAAGAAATTTTAAAGCCCCGTAGTTTTTATATTTGTTAAAAGCCCGATCCCTCACTTGCGGGCCGCAATAATCTCCGCCATCTCTCCCACATTCTTCATACCGCTTACCTCTCCCATTGTAAAGCGAACCCCAAACTCGCTTTCCACTGCGTCAATAAGGGTAATGTGATTAAGACTGTCCCAATCCTCAATGTCGTTGGCGGTGGTGCTTTCGTTTACCGTAATCGAATCGTCGTCAAATACGTCGCGAAAAACGTCGTTTAATCTGCTGTAAATTTCTTCCATAATTTTATACTCCTTAAAAAATTATTATTCGGCAGGCTCAGTTTACCTTTATATGCCTGTTTTTCCTTTGATAATCCCCTATATTCAGCTCCCAAAGAGTATTTCCCTCACAGTCCTCGGAAATCCTCTCAAAGCCGAAATCGCCGTAAAGATTTTTTACCATATTATTTTTTGCGGTAGGGTAATAATGCCCCCTTAAAACCTCAATGCCCCGCTCAGCCGCTTTCTCCGCAAGAGTATCCAGCATGGCAAGCTCCATATCTCTTTTTAAAACCCGACAGCTCATAAGCCACAGCTCTATATCCAAAACCGAATCCCGCTTTTTGCCTATCACAACGGAAACAATTCCGTTGTCTCCGAATTTGTCCTCCAGCCTTCCGCAAAGACGGATATAGTCGGGACTTTGGTAAACCTGCTCCATTTCCGCAGGAGTAAAGCGTTTGGTGGTAAGATTAAATTGATTGCTTTTATTGGTAAGCTGGGTTATCCGTGCAAGATTTATGGGAGAAAAGTCCCCGATCTCCGCCTTCATTTCAAGGCTGTCAAGGTAATCGCCGTAATCCGCAAAGGCAGACTGCATTTGCGCTCTTTCCGCATTCTGCTTGTACATTTCCCCTCTTTTTAAATCGTCCTCGGAAAAATTGGTCACCTCAAAATAACCGCCCTTGTCCAGGGTTCGGATATATCCCTCTATGCTTTCCATAGGCGGGGCCTCGCAGGATAAAGCACCCTTTACAATCTCACGCTCCGCAGGGTTGTCGTCTACGAAAACAATGCTTTCGGGCAGCAGATTCAGCTCCCTTGCGGTTTGCTCGATATTTAGGCTTTTAGGCTCCCAATTTGCCTTTATAAGGGTAAAATCCTCGGGCTTTAACACTCCGTCGGGGTGATTAAGCCCCGCTATGGCGTTTTCCCGGTCATTCTTTGAGCAGACGGTAAGAAGAATGCCTAACTGCTTTTGCGCCTTCAGATACTCCTGAAACTCGCAGTAGGCCTGTCCCATAGGAACCTCCTGCCCTACTGCGATTCCCTCTACGCCGTCGTCTCCCACGACCCCGCCCCAAAGGGTATTGTCTAAATCCAGGGCAAGCACCTTTTTGTTTTTGCCCAAAAGGGAGGCGAAAATTTTTGACAGGCTGAATGCAAATTCGGGGATCAGGGGTACCGCCAAAGCGTATTTGTACATATTCCAGTAAAGGGGATTGCTCCACTGCTCCAAGCCTAAGCTTGCGCTTAAATAATTTATATCGTGGATAAAGAAATTGTCATGGCTTTGGGCATATTCGTAAAAGCTCTGATTTATACGTGTCACAAAGCTTACCCTGCCGTGAATATCGGCGCAGTCCTTATTTCCCAGCAGTCTCCAGAAGGGCATTTCCATATTGTTTTGAATAATGGGGCAGCCTATATCCTCTCTCAGCTTATCCCACATTACTCTGAAATGCTCGGTTTGCGATTTCAGCAGCCCCTCAACCTCCTCGCTTTTCATTGACATATGGGGATACTCGGCAATATTGCGGTTAGAGGTATGGATAAAGATAAAATCGGGCTCAAACTCCCTCAGCTCCCTGCCGAACATTGCGTCCTGCCAGTATTGGTTGTACTCACTTTGGTAAAACTCCGGCTTTATCCCCTGCCACAGCAGAAAAAGCTCTAACAGATCCGCAATTCCGTTGGTGGTAGAGCCGCCTAATATGGCTATTTTCTTTTCTATGCGCTTTGTTCCGTCATTTAGCAGCTCTCTTTTTATGGATTTTTGTTTTTTGGTTATTTGGGCGCAGTCGAAGGGGTAAAAGTTTGGCATATTTTTGACCTCGTTTTATGGTAATATTTAAAATCAGATGTCCCCCGCCTTTTGATTATATTACGGCAATACCGCACAAAGCAAAAGTGCCTTGTGCGGTCGTTATCAGCCTATAACCTTTTCCACCTCTTTAACGTTAGGTCCGGCGGGAGTATATGTGCAGACGGCAAACAACAGATCCGTTGCGTTTACGTCCTTGCAGAACTGAACAGCATTTAAATCAAAATATCTTACGTCGCATACATAAATGGTTTGGAAGCACTGTGTAAGGAAGGGAATAAGTCCGTTGCCGTAGCTTTCCTTCATTACCACCAGGGTTTTTCCGTTGGCACAGTCGGTTTCTATCTTTGCTATTCTGTCGTCGCTGCCCAAAAATGAGCAGTAATAAGCCCCTGCGTCACGGGAAACGAACAGATCGCTTTCCTTGCCGTTTTGGAAGGAGGTGTCATAGTAGGTGGTCTTTAATGCGCCGTCATTGGGGGAAATATACATGGTGAAGGGTTCGGGGTCGCCATTCAGCTTTTCGCTTTTCGAATAGTTATAGAGAGAGCCCATATACCCCTCCTTTGTCACCTTTGTATACTCGGAAATATCCGCAAACTTATCGGCAGCGCCTGCCGCCTCGGCAAAGGCTTTTGCGGCATAGTATGCGCCGAGAGGCTGCCAATGGTGGTCGGTGCGGGTGTATATGTATTCGTCGGTATGTGCGCTTAAAGCCGAATGTGCGTCGATATTTTTCACCCCGCTCAGCTTGCCTGCAATATGGTCGATTTTTTCCTTTTGGCTGGAGGTGAAGCCCGTAACGTCGTCGGGAACATAAAATTCCGAGGAGGTAGGGATCACCATATTGTAAACGTTGACTCCCGAAAGACCCGCCGCCGCCTTGTTAACCGCCGCCGCATATCTTTCACAGTTTTCGAGAGTGCCCCAGCAGCCCATAAGACCCATATAGTGACCGTTTCTGCCTATTATTTTTATGCCGCTTTCTCCGTCCTCCCGATAGCTGTCGGGAACGTCGCCGGGAGCTTCCGTAACGGGGGCCTCCGTGTTTGGCTCTGTTTCCCCTTCCGTCTCCGGGGCGTCGGTTTCGGGAGCGTTTGTTTTTTCGTTTTTAGAGGTATTTTCTTCTCCCGCTGTCTGATGTGCGGCGGCGTTTGTTTTATCCGCAGTACCGGAGGGGTTTTCCTTGTTGTCGGAGCAGCCTGCCATAGCCGTAAGCATGGCGGCGGTTAATAATACCGAAACGGTTTTACTGAATTTCATGATGGTTTTTTCTTTCCTTTCTTTTGCCTTTTATTTGAAATGGGTTTTACTGCTGTTGCGTTTCTATATACGGCACATCGTATGCGGGCTGTTTTTTTCTTTCATACCGCTGTCCTCGGAGCTTTCCTTTACCAATTTATCAGATGTCCTGCCCCCGTTCTCATTCTTTCGATACCCTCGCAGTTCTGACCTGCCGCAGAGTATGTACACATGGTGAACAGCACGTCGGTTATGCCCTGCTCCTTAATAAAATCGATGGCGTTTAAATCGAAAAATCTTACGTCGGTAACATAGATTTCCTCAAAGCTGTTCATATAAAAGGGAATTTCCACATCGCCGTAGCTGTCCTTTATTACCATAAGCCTTCTGCCGTTTTTGCAGTCGGTTTCTATCCTTACTATCTTTTTATCCGATCCCATATATGTGCCGAATGCGTTTCTCGGCTCCTGAGCGATGAAAAATGGATATTTTCCGTCAAGATTGTATGCCATATCGTAGTAATAGCATTCATATTTGTTTTTGGGAACGTAGTAAGCGAAGGCGTCGGGGTCGTTAAGCAGATTGGAGTCGTTTGTGGAGCTGTAAAGCGAGCCTACAAAGCCCTCTATTACTTTTTCCTCAAAATTGTCGCTGTTCATTTCCTTAAAGGGAACTCCCGCCGCCTCGGCGAACTTGGCGGCAGCGTAATATGCGCCGTTGGCGGTCCAGTGGTGATCCGTTCTGAAATAAATGTACTCGTCGATATGCTGCTGCAATATGTCATAGCAGCGCACGCTTTTTACTCTGTCGCTTAAATGCTGTTCGATATAGTTGATATCCTCAAGCTGAGAGGCGTTGTATTCCTCATAGCCCTTGGGACAGTAGAAATCGGCTTTTGTGGGGGCTACCATGCTGTAAACCTGTGCGATTCCCTCTAAATCCTTTGCAAAAGCGTCTACCGACCTTACATACAGATCCTGATTATATCCTCCCGCATAAAGCTGTACTCCCCACCAATGATCCTTGTAGGAAAACACCATATTTCCGTTAATAACCTGCTGGTTTTCCACCATAGGCGGCTCGTATTCCCCTTGAGTGGGAGTAAACCCGCTTTCGGAGGAAGTATGAGCTGCTTCCGCCGATTGTGCGCCGCCGGTTTCGGGCTGACCCTGGGGGGAATGGGAGCTGCTCTGACTGTCGGTTTTCACCGTACCGCCGCTGCCCCCGGTTAAGGCAATGTCTGTCCGACCCTCGTCCGAGCAGCCCGTAAATGCCATAAAAAGGGCTGCGGTAAATGCGATAAACGAGATTCTGTCTGATTTTTTCATTTTTTCTTTTCCTTTCCTGTACCGAATTACTGCATTTTTATTTAAAAGCGTTACGCTTAAAAACATTTGCTTCGGAATGAAAAAACGGTTCGGAAAGAAAAATTTTTCAAACAAGTCTTATACTAATTCTTGATTAAAAGTCAACAAAAGATTTGCGAGGATGATTT
>DNUB01000337.1:5401-8250 GCA_003508605.1 Oscillospiraceae bacterium
AGTATTGCGAAAATCAGACCGCAAAGATTGTCTACTTTTAGTCAAGAATTAGTATAAGGCGGTTTTAAAGCTTACCGCCTCTTGACAAAATCCGATTTTTATTGGATAATACCATTTAAGGCAACACTGCACAATGACTGCCTGATGTCTTTGCGTGGGACTTGCTTGCATTTTTTCCGAGAAGCCGAAGGTTTCCCGAAAAATCTGACTGCGCAATTCACACGCAATTATTGTACGGCACCGCCTTCAAGAGAAAACTGCGAAAAACTGCGAGGATATCAAAATGCGGCTGAACGAAGTAAAAACCCCTGCTTATATTATTGACAAACCCGCTCTTATACGCAATTTGGAGCTTTTAAGGAATGTGGAAAGAAAATCCGGAGCAAAAATCCTCCTTGCTCAGAAATGCTATTCCGTTTATCAGACCTACCCCTTAATATCTCGTTATATAAGCGGCTGCACCGCCAGCGGACTGTTTGAGGCTCGGCTTGGATATGAGGAGATGAAGAAGGAGAACCATATTTTTTCGCCTGCATATCTTGAGGGCGAATTTGACGAAATAGTTAAAATCTGCGACCACATCAGCTTTAACAGTGTTAAGCAGTATGAAAAATTTAAGGACAGAGCAAGGAACATTTCCTGCGGAATAAGGATAAATCCCGAATTTTCCACGCAGGAGCACGGTATTTATGATCCCTGCTCCCCTTTTTCAAGGTTAGGGGCGGTGAGAAGCAGCTTTGACGATTTGCCCGACGGTGTGGAGGGTCTGCATTTTCATACCCTTTGCGAGCAAAACGCCGACGATCTGCAAAAAACGGTAAGGGCTGCAGAGGAAAAATTCGGCTGTTTCTTTAAAAAAATAAAATGGCTTAATATGGGCGGAGGTCATCACATAACCCGCTCCGATTATGATGTGGAGCTGCTTATAGAGACCGTAAAGCATTACAGCGAAAAATACGGCTTACAGATTTATTTGGAGCCGGGAGAGGCAGTTGCCCTTAACGCCGGTTGGCTTGCCGCAACGGTGCTTGACGTGGTTCATAACGGTATGGATATAGCGATTTTGGACGCTTCCGCCGCCTGTCATATGCCCGATGTGCTGGAAATGCCTTATCGTCCCGAAATCGAAGGGGCGGGCAAGCCGAATGAAAAAGCCTATACTTACCGTTTGGGCGGAAATACCTGCCTTGCGGGGGATATTATAGGGGATTTCAGCTTTGATAAGCCCTTAAAAGAGGGAGATAAGCTGTTTTTTAAGGATATGGCCATATATTCTATGGTAAAAAACAATACCTTTAACGGAATGCCGCTGCCCGATATCTGTATTTATGACGGTGAAAAAACAGAGGTAATAAAAAGCTTCGGATATGAGGATTTTAAGAGCAGGCTGTAAATAAGCTTTTTCGGCAAGCAAATTTAAGGAAATTTGAAGGAGAAATTACTATGGTAAACATAAAGGGAAAATGGGCGTTGATTACGGGTGCGTCGAGGGGATTAGGCCGTCTTGCCGCAAAATATATAGCAGAGCAGGGCTGTAATGTTATAGTTCACAGCAGAAAAAAGGAGCATTGCGCAAAGCTTGCGGAGGAAATCAGGGTAATGGGCGTAAAGGCGTATTTATTGGAGGCGGAGCTTTCCGATCCCGAACAGGTGGAGGCTATGCTGAAGGAGATAGACGAATTGGGTGTAAATGTGGAGATCGTTCTTAACAATGCGGGCATACAGAAGGGGTGGCATGAGGATTACTGCCAAACTTCCGTATCGGATTATACCGAAAGCTTTCAGGTCAACACCATAGCCCCGGCAATGATATGCTATCATTTTTTGCCCAAAATGATAAAACAAGGCTTTGGGCGGATAGTAAATACTTCAAGCGGAATACATCTTGACCCCAATCAGGCAGGCTATTCCGCAAGCAAGGCGGCATTGGACAAAATAAGCGTAGATATGGGCTATAAGCTTAACGGCACTGACGTTATGATAACGCTTACCGATCCTGGCTGGTGCAGAACCGATATGGGCGGACAGAATGCTTATTTTTCTCCCGAGACTGCAATTCCGGGAATTACCTTAGGCGTTTTTATGGACGACAGGAAGTCGGGAAGAAGGGTGTATGCTCCCGATTTTACGGGTATGGCTCTTGAAGAGGCTGTGGAAAAGGCGGAAAGGGAATTGAAAAGCCCTTATTCGGGTAGTTGAATTTCCGATTTTTCCCTTGCAATAACGAAAAAACCGTTTAAAAAGCAGATAGACTGTTTTTTAAACGGTTTTTGTATCAAAAGTCATTCTGGCAACGGATTTATATTCTCCCAGGTATGATGAAATTTATTAAAGAAATAAAGCTGCTTGCCATGTATGCCGTATTCAACCGCAAGCTTCAGATCCTTTGCGTCTGCCCCCGATAGCAGCATTTGAATATGAATATATCCCTTATCGGAAAAGCACTCAAGTTTTTTAAAATCTCCGTTGCTGATATTCGGAACGGCATAGCTTGATCCGTCGGCACTGAAAAAAGACGAAAGAATGTTTACATTATTATTTATGTTTAATGTTATCTTTGCATTTTTTACTTCATAATTTGCATTGTTGTTTTGCACTCCGTTAAAAACTATATCAACAAGATATGTATCCTCGCTTATGGTCATGAAATTAGGTGCGAAAGATATTTCAATTTTTTCGCCTTTTTCCGTGCTGTGAGTAAAAATAAATGTTTTATCAATACGGTTATATTCTGAATCGGAAATTTTGTCCTTGAAGATAAAGTAAGTTACCGCAAAAAAGGCTACAATAAGAGATATACATAAAGCTATGATAATAATAGTTGGCTTGATGTTTTTTTTCATTACAGT
>DNUB01000010.1 GCA_003508605.1 Oscillospiraceae bacterium
GGGACATCGGATTTTGATTATTTTGCTGCAAATCGTTTTGACCGCAAGTCCTTAAAAGCTGTAAAAGATCTGCGTCCAATAATAATGTGCGCCTGTGGGGTCGTTCTCTATGTAATAAAAGCCTATGCCCATATATTCAAAGTTCCCGTCCAGAATCGGCGCACTGTGCGCATAGTCGCTCATAAAGCTGTACAACGCCGATTGGGGAGTGCTTTGGTAGTAGCTTATATTTTCGGCTCTTTTAGACAGGGGCAGACCATGTTCGGAAAGCACGGTAAAGCAGTTCGAACCGTCAGGGCGTGTGTGGGAGCGGTAAACTCCGATTTCCCAAGCTCTTTCCACGGCGGCGGAGGTAAGTGCGTCCAGCTTTTTTAAGGGCGAAAGACCGTACCGTGCACGTGTGTCGTTAACCAGGTCAAACAGCTCGTCGGCATATTCTATTTCCCACCCATACTGTTCACGCTGTCCGTAGCCGCCGTTTACTGGCTCTTTCTCCTCGGGGGCGGCGGTTTCGGGCGATTCCGTTTCCGGCGGCTCCGTTTCGGGAGGGTCGGTTTCGGGAGGCTCTGTTTCGGGCGGATCGGTTTCGGATTCGGCAGCGGTAATTTCCTCTGCGGTTTCCTCGGCGGTCGCTTCGGAGGTCTCCTTCGGCTTTGTCTCCTTTTCGGATTCGCCCTCCTGCTCCGTTAGGCTTTTAATTTCCTCCGGCATAAGGGGGAATTTTCTGTTGGGAGGGATATCCTTCTTCGGCTCTTGGGTTTGGGCGGATATTTCAAGGTAAATCTCCTTTAGGGGGGAGGAACCGCCGATAAGTCCGCAGCTGCGGCTGTTCGTCTGCGGGGTCTCCCGCTCCTGCTCCTCGGCCGCCGCAATCCTGCCCGAGGGGTTGTTTGCATGAAAGCAGGCGGCAAGGATAACTATTCCCGTTAAGAAAACGTAAAATCCCTTTCCCTTCAGACCTATTAAAGCTTTTAAAAATATTTTTGCCATTTTGACCTCGATGTACTTTAAAATATACGGCTTGTCCGCTTGTGCGGGGAATTTCGGTTAAGCCTTTTTGTCGGCTTCCGAAAAACGAATCCGACGCCGCCGGTAAAATTTACCGACAAATGCTGTATCCCGTAAATATGGATTTTGACAAGGGGTTTTCGGATATTTCCTTAAGATTATTCAAAAAGCGAACAAAACTCCTGACACCAGTAGTATCCGTAACCGTCGCCGTCCTTATAATACATTCCGGCGGCCATATAGGTGAACTCCTCCGAAAGGATATTGTCTCTGTGATGAGGGCTGTTCATCCACGCCGACACCACCTCCTCGGGAGTCCTTTGTCCCGCCGCAATGTTCTCGCCGCAGTAATGATACGCTATGCCCTGCTCCTTATATGCGGAGGAAAAAAACTGTCCGTCGGGGCGGGAATGGTCGCTTCGGTAGTCCACAAGTATTTCCCAGGTTCTTATATTCGCCACCTTGTCGAGGGGGGACATTCTTTTGTAGGCGGGCTTGCCGTTCTTCTCCCTTTCGGCATTGGTAAGCTCAAACACCTTATTGGCAAAATCGATCTCCCACTGCTCCTGACGCCGCATATTGTACCTGCCGATAAAATCGTCTACCGCTTTTTCGGTGGTTGTAACGGGAGCGGCGGTTGTTATTGCAGGTGCCGGCGCAGCTGACGGCGTGGCTGCGGCGGTAGGCGGGGAAGCGGTGGCAGCAGGCTTTTCCGAGGTAAGGGAGACGGGTATCCTGTCGAAATCCAGATAAGCCTTGTGTATAAACTCTCCCTCTGCCAGCTTGTAGTAATCCGTATCGGTATATGCAATCACTCTGACCGCTTGATTTAAACCGTAACGCCTTACTGTGGGGCTGCCTTGTATTGCCGCCGTTCTGCTGTAAATTCCGTCGGTGTTCACGTAAAGAACTGCGCTGTATTCGGTTTCCAGCCACTCAGCAGGGGGCTTTTCCTCTTGCCCTGCAGTTACGGGAGCGTCGGCAGCGGGAGGCGGCGTCTGCTGCTCCGTTTCGGCGGCAGTACGGGAAACGTCCTCGGACGTAATTTTTTCCGTAAGGGATTCCGTGGGGGCGGCGGGCTTTGCGGCGGCGGTTTGAGACGTTTCCTCGGTATAAGCCGTCGTTTCCCTAACCGACGTTATGTAAACAGTATCGGAGACTTCGCTGTCGAAAATAATCGGCGGCTCGCTTTGCTGACAGGCGGACACGCCAAGGCACAGCAGCAAGGCCGCAAGGGACGAAAAAATCTTTTTATTCATAATAAACTCCCATTGCAGGACAGCCCGAAATCAAATATCCCGGTGCTGAAACAGTTAAAGCCGAAATATATGATTTTCTCAATATTTGCAAAGATAAAATAATACAGCCTGCAACAATTCCTTTACATTATATCAGCCTTTTTGTTAAAAGTCAATGGAAAAAGGCGGTAAAAGGGATATTATGTCACATTATGCCGCCCCGGATAACTCCCCGATTTTTCGCCTTCCCGACCTCTAAAAGCACTTAATCGGAAATCCTTGAAAAATGCGCATATTCCTGCGGCTTTCTTCTTCGTCTTTCGACAGCCCTTCTTCGCATATAATTTTCGGTAATTACAAACAAGCCGCCCCGATGTTTTATAATCGTGGCAAAACGGCGTATCGTGAAAGTAACCAAAAATGAAACCCTTTCATAAAACAATAAGTGCTGTTTAACCAATAATAAATTCCTCCTTTTTAAAAGAACAGGTGTTTCTTCTCGGGTAAAATGTACGCAATCCCCCTAAAAAAGGAACAGAATACGGAATTGGGGAAAACTTTTAGTGGAGAGTTACATACAGGTTGATTATTATTGTGCAACCCATACAAATGTGTAAATGTCATTAGTGTGTGAACTGATGTTTTTTGAAAAATTCCCCAAAATATTTAAAAAATACTATAATCGCTGTTGACTAATATTTTTTTTCGTTATATACTGTAAATACAACAAAGGGATAAACAAATAAGAAATAACCCTAAATTGTAACGGACTTAACGGAGGAAAAAAATATGTTCGCAAAAGAAGTTGAGGTAAAAAACTCGGTTGGCCTGCATGCAAGACCCGCTACCTTTTTTATTCAG
>DNUB01000285.1 GCA_003508605.1 Oscillospiraceae bacterium
ATCCGGGGGCGCAAGCCCCTCAGGGTTTCAGTGGGGGATTATATCCCCAACTGAAAGACTGAATGGAACCCGCCGCATAATGAGGCTATGCCTTTTGCTTGCCGCAGAAGGCGGGGGACATCGGATTTTGATTATAAAAAAGCTGCAAAAAACTTTACTGACAGCAGAATATCCAAAATCAGCACAAGTTTCCTACAGCTAAACAGATTACTGTTTGTTGCCAAAAAAACAAACCGCAAAATTACGCAGGTCGGCTTATTTTAAGCAAGCCCCCCTTCGGACAAGGCGTCTGAAGGCAAATGCGTCGGTGCAGACCTGTTCGGGATTTTCGAATAAAACCCAACCCTACAAAATATTTACGCCTTTAACGGTCGACTTAATAACCACCTTGCCGTCTGCGCTCTGAAAAAACACGGTTCTTCCGTAATTCAGTCCCGTATCGGTAGCTATAATCGGTATTCTCAGGGTGGAAAGAGCCTTTTTCACCGCCGCCACATTTCGCTCGCCTATATTGAACTGCTCGCTCTTGGTGGCAAACATAAGTGCGCCGCCCGCTATCTTAGCCTGAATACGTCTTTTGTCCGCTCCCATTTTTATCATTTCCGCCAGCATATCCGGCAGCGCAGTATCTGCGAATTTCATTCTGTTTACCGTCCTGCCCTCGGCGGAGCTGCTGTCGGGCAGCATAATATGTGACAGTCCTGCGATTCCCGTCACTTTGTCATACAGGCAGGATCCTACGCAAGAGCCCAAAGCATATGTAACAAGCACTTCCGGATTCTTGCAGACCTTCCAATCGGAAATACCTACAACAATATTGCTCATACCTCAATTCCCAGCTTCCCCATAAGTTTTTGCAAAGATTCGATGGTGGGTATAAGAAATAGCTTGGTATTCATGCGTTTGCCGTTGATACTTAGTTTTTTGTCTATATAGAGAATCTTATCCCCGACCTCTCCGAATTCAATAACGGGAACGCTCATAAGTGCGCCCATCATATCAACATGAAAGCAAGGGCTTTCCAATTTTATTTCGATCCCCGAAAGCTGACCCACTGCCGAAACATATGCGCCGCACATTATGTTGCCAACCTCGGAAAGAGCCGAAATTTCGTTTTCGTCAAGCTGTAGAAGACCCTTAACCTTGCGGTTGAAGAAGGAGTCTATAACGGCGTCCACAAAATCCCTGTCCATCAGAAGCAGTATCATTCCGTCCATCTCGCCGGACATTCGTGTCATAGTTCCCGCCACGATCTGCTCCGCACCGCCGGACTGGTCGGTAGCCTCCTGAAAGCTTACGATCTTGACCTCGGGCATTTCCACCTCTACATTTTTGTTTATCATATTTGAAAGAGCTGCGGAGGCGTTTCCCGAACCGATATTACCCACTTCGGTAAGAACGTCAAGATGAATCGGAGTAAGATCCTCAAAATTGTTAAGTCCCATATTTCTCCCTCCTTTATGCAATTTCTGAATAAAAACCGCCCAAATCCGCAAACCGCCGTCATCGCTGCGGAGCTATGCCGTGCCGGTTTATACCCGCTTTCCGGAAAGCCGCAGCGATTTATGCCCGCTCTCGGGAAAGCCGGCGGCAATATGCCGATTTGAAATAATTCAAAATTCGGAAAATGAAAATCAGCTTTGCATTGCCGCACTGCCTTTTATTTTCCGAAATTTTTTGAAATTGTGCTTCAAAGCAGCTGTGCCATACTGTCGGAAAAAACGCTCAAAGCATACTCGTATTTTCGGGACTATCTGATATTGTTGGCAATCTGCTGCATCTCGTCCGTGTATTGGACTATCTTGGCGTCAAGCTGATATCCTCTTTGATAAATAATCATATTAACCATCTGCTCCGCCATATCCACATTGGAACGCTCCAAATAATATTCCAGCTTGTCAAGACCTTCATCGGGAGTAGGCTGACCCGACCTTGCGGTTATAAGAAAATGGTTTCCGTCGTCCTGCGCCAGCCCCCAGTTGTTGGGAACGGTATAGACGCCTATCATATCCGTAAGCTCGGCATAATTTATCGTATCGGTTACCTGCTCCGCACCGTTGTTGTCCGTCTCGGTTTTAAAGGGCACGGTGATATGGTTTCCCTCGTAGTCCAGCACAAAGTCGCCGTTGGAATTAACCAGCTCCCAGTGATCCCCCACGTTTGTTATGTGAAAATCGCCGTCCCGAGTAAGATATTCCATACCGTTGTAATCTCTTACCAAAAAGAAGCCTTCGTTGGGCAGGGCATAGTTAAGAGGCTGATCGGTATTTGTAAAACCGCTTATATCAAAGGTAAAATCGGTTTTGTTCATATATACGCCATGACCTGTATCCCATTCGGGCTCGGTTTCCCTGTACTGTGTGTAAATACAGTCCGCAAAGCTGGGCCGCAATGATTTAAAGCCAACGGTATTGGCGTTGGATATATTGTTTGCGGTTACGTCCATTCCGTCCTGCTGGGTGATCATACCCGTGCAGGCAGTGTAAAAAGCTATATTCATAGTTAATACCGTCCTTCAAGCTCTTTAATATATTACGGACGCCTTAAAAAGCCGTTTTTAAAAGGCATCCTTATATGGCAAATTTCATATTTACAGCTCGGAAATCGTAGTGCTCTTCTGATTCATGCTGTCAAAGCCCCTGAAAATCTTGCTGCTTGCCTCGTACATTCTGTGAGCCTCCATAGCCTGAGTCATTTCCTTAATGGGGTCCACATTGGCCTTCTCATATGCTCCCTGTATTACCACAAGGTCGTTCAGCTCGTCCTCGGGAATATCCACAGGGTCGCCCTCGTAAAGCATAAGGCTGTCCCCCTCCTTATGAACGTCCGAGCCGTCGGGAATATACGTAAGCAGCAGTGTATCGATAACATTGCCGTTTTCGTCGGTTATAACGCCCTTTTCGTCGATAATAAAATCGTCGTTTCCGATATAAATATCGCCGTTCAGACCCTGAACACGGCCCACGCCGTTAAGACTCAGATATCCGTCGTTATCCAAAGCCCACTGTCCGTTGCGGGTCTGGTAAATCCCGCCGTCCTTATTATATCTTATGTTGAAATACATATTGCCGTAAATGCCCACGTCAAAGGGGCTGTATGTAAAATCAAATGCGCCCTGCTCCAAATTGGTCTTCGACTGATCCACATAGGTCTGGTAACAGGTACCGGAGGTTTTCTCCCTGTGCCCCACAATATACAGCTCCTCCTGAAAGGTGTTGAGCACAATCTCGTCCTTTCGGTAGCCCGCCGTATTTATATTGGTAACATTATTGGAGATGCAGTCGAAAATCCTCTGCTGATTTATCATCGCCTGAGCCGCACCGTACAATCCTCTGTTCATATATACTCCTTTCGGGAAAAATTTCTTATTTTATCTCAATCCGCCTCAATCTATCTTAGTCTATATATTCCTTCAGCTTCCTTTTAAGCAAAAGCATAGCCTTGGAATGAATCTGACAAATTCTCGACTCGCTGACGTTAAGCACCTTGGCGATATCGCCGAATTTGAGTCTTTCGTAATAATAAAGGGAAATGACCTGCTTTTCTCTGGGCTTAAGCTCGTTAATGGCAGCCGTAAGCACCTCCTTAAGCTCTTTGTCGTACATTTCCTGATCCGCCGCCGAGCCGCCCTGCTCCATATCCTCAAAGTTATCCTCGTAAAGCAGCTCCTCAAAGGATAATGTGGCTGCGCCCGCCAAATCCGCCATTGCCCTCAGCAGCTTTTCCTTGGGCATTTCCAGATAATCCGCCAGCTCCTGATTTGTTGGGTGACGGTCAAGCTTGGCATAAAGCTCGTTATAGGCGGTATCCAGCGTATGTCCGAAATGACGTATTCGCCTTGGGATCCAATCCTGCTTTCGCACAAAATCGATTATTGCGCCCTTAACACGAATGGCGGCATAGGTATCGAACTTTACCCCTCTTTCCAAATCGTAGGTTTCCACCGCCTTAATAAGGGCAAGTACTCCCTCGTTGACAATATCGTCCATTTCCGCATATTTGCAGTATATTCCCCGGGTAGATTCGGCAACGTATCTTACGATATCCATATACCTGAGCACAATATCGTTGCGCAGCCCCACGTCCCTGGTAAGTCGGTACTGCTCAAACAGCGCAAGCTGGGATTGTGTTTCCGACACGCCGTATCACTCCTTTCATAAAAGCAGGGGTACAGATAAATGAAAATATACCCATTATTATAATAGCATACTTTACCGCCCTTTTTCAAGCTTTTTCACAAAATTTTTCCTTTTTGTCAATAACTTAA
>DNUB01000304.1 GCA_003508605.1 Oscillospiraceae bacterium
CGGAAAATATGCAAGCAATCGGACGGCAAAAGCGTTAGCCGATAATTGTGCGGTGCTGCCTATAATAAAAGCAAAAATTTTGCTCAATAATCCGCACGCCGCTGCTATGAGAACAAGCTTTTAGATTACGGACTTTTAAAAAAGAGGAAGTTAAAATGCCTGAATTTGAACAGAGAAAACGAAAAACAATGTCCCGACAGGAGCTTTACGACGAATACCTGAGCGGGGAAAGCGGCTCTCCGAAAAAAGCTGCCGAGAAAAAAAGTCAGAGTAAAAAACCCGCAAAAGGGAACGGCGGACATCGCAGAGAAAATCCGCATGTAAGCGAGGAAGCAAAAAAAAGGCAGATGGAGCTGCGGCAAAAGCAGACAGCGGCAAAGGAATCCAAAACCTATACGGGAAAAACCTCGGGAAAATCACCGAAAAGCAGATCCGACTCATATAGCTCCCATAGATCCTCCAAAACGGCTTCCCGCACCTCCTCCGATTCGCAGCGTACGTCGGCGGGAGGGCGCGGTTATTCCAAGGCAGGCCGTTCACATAAAAATCAGAAAAAGAAGGCGGGCAGATACACGCTTTATTACGTTCTGATAGGGATTTTGGCTGTTGCGGCTCTTACCGTACTGTCTACAACGGTGCTGTTTAATATAGGGGTATTTGTCGTCTCGGGTGAAACGGTTTATTCCGATGAGGAAATAATAGCCGCCTGCGGCATAGCGAAAGGGGAAAATCTTTTGAGGATAAACGCCTCAAGAGCCGAGGACAAAATCGTCTCGGAATTGGTTTATATAGAATCCGCAAAAATACACAGAGGCTTTCCGAATCGGCTTACCATATCGGTAGAGGCGGCAAAGCCCGCCGTTGCATTTGCCTACGGCGGAAAATATTATGTGATATCGGAAAATAAGCGGCTGCTTGAAATTTCCGACAAGCCCCTTAACTGTCCTGTGGTAAAGGGCGTTCAGATTATTTTACAGCCCAAGGAGGAGAAAAAAACCGAAACGGCAGAGGGCGACGTTACCACCGATATTTCCGTTCCCACCGGCGAGGAGGGAATCACCCTTGAAAACGGCGCACAGGAGATAGGCGTCGGGGCGGTTTTGGGCGACGACACCGAAGGAAGGATAAGGCTTGCCTTAAGCATCGCAAAATATATGGCTGAAAGCGGACTTGAAAAAAGCTATGAGATGAATATTGCCGATATATTGGGAATAAAAATCGACTACGGCGGTCACATTCGGATAGACTTAGGCACTACCGCCTCTTTGGAGGATAAGATATACAATGCCAGCCGCATCATCGAGGAGGATGTGGCGGAAAACGAAAACTGCACTCTTAATCTTACCAACCCTAACCGAGGGGTAAAAAGACCTGTTTACGAAAACGGGGATAACGGTACGGCTGCCGAAAAACCCGAAGCGACAGAAGCGACCGAGGACACACAAACACAGCCTCCGGAGGCTGAACCTTAAGCAATATTTCCAAAAAATTGAAAATTTGGTAGTATTTACCTAATAATTCTACAATATGTTGTAAAAAAAATCGTAAATTTGGTCAAAGATTTTTTGAAAAGGTATTGAAATACAAGTTAAAATCTGTTAGAATAGTATAGTGTAAAACTATGTGCGGAAAAGCATCGGAGGAAAGAAATATGGGCGTTTTTATAGATGAGGACGGATTCGAGACTGAAGTTGACAATTTAGACGATACCGCCGTCTACGATGTTAAAATAAAGGTCGTAGGCGTTGGCGGAGGCGGCTGTAATGCTCTTGAATATATGGCTAAGCTTTATGCGAAGGAAGCCGAGGAATTGGAGGCTGCAGGCGGCGACGTTATGTCGGGCTTGCGCGACAAGATGGAATTTATTGCCGTGAATACGGATGTTGCGGCTCTTAAAAGCAAGGATAAGAACCTTATGCGCCGCATACAGATAGGCAAAAAGACCTGCAAGGGCAGAGGCGCAGGCGGACGTCCCGAGGTTGCAGCCGAAGCCGCAAAGGAAAACAGCGAGGATATTAAGGCCGCTATTGAGGGAGCTTCCATCGTGTTTATTTCTGCGGGAATGGGCGGCGGCACGGGTACCGGCGCAGCTCCCGTAGTGGCGGAAATAGCGCAGGAGATGAATATAATCACTGTGGGCGTTGTAACAAAGCCATTTGAGTACGAACGTGAATACAAGATGAATCAGGCGATAAAGGGTATTGACGAAATGCGCAAGCATGTTGACTCCCTTTTGATAATCCCTAACGAAAAGCTTCTTAAAACCAATGAAAAAATGCTTAGCTTTAAGCAGGCCTTTGCCATGGTGGACGATGTGCTTTACCGTTCCGCCAAGATTATTTCGGATGCTGTATATAAAAGCACCACGGCTACTATAGGAACCGATTTTGCCGATCTTTGCTCCATACTTTCCAACTCGGGCGACGCACATATTGCCCTCGGTACAGGCACAGGCGAAAACAAGATTCAGGACGCAGTATCTCAGGTTGTGAACAGCCCGCTGCTTGAAACCTCCATAAACCACGCTACCAAGCTGCTTGTCAATGTTACCCTGTCTTCCGACAGTGCAATTAACGATTTGAACGACATTGTCAGAATGATTTCCGATGCGGCGGATCCTTCTGTGGAAATGATTCAGGGCGTAAGTCAGGACGAAAGCCTTTCCGATACCATCAGCATAGCGGTTATTGCCACGGGATTCAAGCCGGACGCACCCGTTATCAAATCTACCTTCAGCAATCCCGGCAGCAGCTCTTCATCCCCCGCACAAAAGGCGGATTCGGGTGTTGTTTTGGCGTCGGCGGGCGAAAGCTCCGATAACGTCGGCAATAACGAGGAGATAACCACCTCCAAAAATTCGGACGATCTTTCAAAGATTATTCAGAACACATTGGGCGGCTTGCAGGAGAAGGAAAGGTTCTCGGTTTTGCAGGAGATATTTGATTCGAGAAATAACAAAAACAATAATTAACAAGGGTTACATAGTATAATTGAGCCACCGAGTTTTCGGTGGCTCAGCTTGTCGAAAAACCCTAAAAA
>DNUB01000059.1:0-757 GCA_003508605.1 Oscillospiraceae bacterium
CAACTAAAAATATAATTAAAGATTGTAAAAAATATATCTTGAAAAAATTGGAATGCTTGTGTATAATTAAACGAGGATAATATCCTTAACAAAAATAATATGGAGGAATTAAACAATGAACATGAAAAAAATTGTTGCGTCTGCTTTGGCTTCCGTTATGGCTGTAAGCACTATGGCAATCGCTGCAAGCGCAGAAGCTCTTCTTACAAGAGTTGGACAGGAAGGCGACGGCAAGTATGTTGTTGATCTTTCTGATTTGACTGAAGATCAGGTAAAGTCAATCGCTAAGGTTGAAGCTGATCTTTCTGTTGACACAACCTTGGTTAACGGCGTTATCGGTTATAACAGCGCATCTAAGGGTGCTTGGGACGGCGAAACAGGCAAGTACGAATTTAGTGATGACAATGGCGGAGCTAAGGGCACCGCAGTTTTAGAGATTGCTGACGGCGACCTTGCTGCTAAGGATGCTGACGGCGCACTTGCTCCTTATATGGAGGTTCAGATTTGGTGGGTACAGCCTCAGTATGATGAGGAAGGCAACGAGAGCGGCAGCGGTACTGCAAGCCTTAGCTATGTAGGTCTTTTCGACAAGGACGGCAATGTAGTTAAGGAATTTGGCGAAAGAGCTGCTGTAGCTCCTCCCGCTACCGAGCCCGAAGGCACTGCTGCCGAAGGCACTGCAGCTGAAGGCACAACAGGCGCACAGGGTGATGTAAACAAGCCCTCCACCGACAAGGGTCAGCCCAACACCGGTGTT
>DNUB01000059.1:1034-6691 GCA_003508605.1 Oscillospiraceae bacterium
TGAAGGCGTTGCAGTAGTTGCAGGTCTTGCAGTTCTTGCAACAGGCGCAGTTGTAATCGCTAAGAAGAGAAAGTAATTTAAGACAGTCTTAAAATTTATTTTCGGATCTCAAAAAAGGATGAGCTTCGGCTCATCCTTTTTGTTAAAAAGCTATTGCTATAAGCGCATTTGACAGGATATGAAAAAACATAAAGCGGTTTTTTCGAAAATTCTATTGACATTTTTAAGTAAATAGCTTATAATGATACCAATGAATATAACTATGTCGTTAATTCATAATTCAAGGAGCAAAAAAATAAACAGGAGGATTTTATTATGAAAATGAAAAAAATTTTAGCTCTTGCAGCAGCAAGTTTAACAGCTGCTGCACTGGCAGTTTCCGCATGTGCCGAACCCGCAGGCTTGGATATCAAGCTTAACAACTGGGCACACCGCAACAGCCTTAACATGAGCAAGGCTTACTACCAGGTAGACGAAGAGGAAATGGACGCTGTACCCGGATTTAAAGCAAACGACGTGGAAATTACCGGAGACGGACAGTATACCGTTGGCGTTGAGTTCGACACCTTCACCGCCAAGGACGGCGAAGACGCTTTCTGGAGAGTTTTGAAGCTTGAAACGGGTATTGTTGCAGAAGGTCACGAGGACGTTAAAATCACTATTGACAAGCTTACCGTTGACGGTAAGGAGGTAGAGGGTGCAAAAAGCGCCGTTCAGATGAACTCCAAGCCCGAAGCAAGCGATGATTATGACGATCAGACCCTTTTGGATTACAAAACCGAATACATTGTTGTTGAGCTTTTCAATGAATGGAATCCTGACAGCAAGTATATCGCTTCTTCCGATTACGGCCGTAAGGTAGAGGTTACATTTACAGTTACAGGTCTTAAGGCTGCTGAGGGCGAAGCTCCCTCCGGCGACGCTACAGAAGCTCCCGCAGGCACAACGGGCGCACAGGGCGACGTAAACAAGCCCTCCACCGATAAGGGTCAGCCCAACACCGGTGTTGAAGGCGTTGCAGTAGTTGCAGGCCTTGCAGTTCTTGCAACAGGCGCAGTTGTAATTGCTAAGAAGAGAAAGTAATTCGGCGCAGGGCTTTTGATTTCTTTCATATGTAAAATAAAAGGACGGATTTTTCCGTCCTTTTATTAGCAGATAATACAATTTTTTTGCATGAGGTTTGTATGTTTCACCAAATGAAAACGATTAACTTTGTGCAAAAGGTTAATTGTATTTTAGGTTATAATCCTATATAATAAAACTACAATAATTTTATTCTATATGGAGGAATACTAAAATGAATATGAAAAAGATTTTAGCAGGAGCTACCGCTTCTGTGCTGGCTGTTTCTTCTTTGGCAGCAGCCGCAAACGCTTACGAAGCATCCTTGATGTATGCTGACGGCAGCTGGTCCTTTAACACAATGAATGAGGACGCAGAGTATAAAAAAACCACAGCGGATATTACCGCCGACGGCACTTATACTGTTTCTGCCGATGAGTTCCTGATGAACAGCGATGATGAGGATTACACCCTCGGAAACGGTGCAACGGTTTTCTGTGTTGACATCGTAGATTTGGCAAAGGACAAAAACTGCGGTGCCGGTTCTGAAGCTTATGATGCACTGCAGAAGGATGCAAAGGCTGCCGATAAGATGAAGGTTGCACAGGACGCCGGCATAAATGTTACGGACGTTAAGGTTCAGATTACCGACGCTGATGGAAAAACAACCGATATAGCTGTAGATCAGAGCAAGGTTCTCTTTGGCGATCTCGAAGGAAACGGCAAAATTCGTATTGAAATTTACAATGAGTATGGCGAAACCAAGGAAAACAAGCCTATTGATACTACCACCATTGCTAATGCACAGAAAGTTGCTGTAACATTTACAATTTCAGGCATATCCGATAACGAAGCCAATGGCGATGCTACAGAAGCTCCCGAAGGCGATACCACTACAGGCGCAGCAGGCGACGTTAATAAGCCTTCTACCGACAAGAACCAGCCCAACACCGGTGTTGAAGGCGTTGCAGTAGTTGCAGGTCTTGCAGTTCTTGCAGCAGGTGCTATCGTAGTTGCTAAGAAGAGAAAGTAATTTAAAAGTATTACTTGTTTTGAAAAATTTTTCTATTGTTAATTACCTCTAATTAAACCGCCCTTCGAAAGAGGGCGGTTTTTTATGATATTTTAAAACACACCGGCGAAGCCCTTGCAGGTGTTCTTTTTTTCCGCATTATGTTGCAGAGAAATAAAAAAGCAAGGGGAAGAAAATTCAACCTCTTGCCTTAGATATTTACCGATTAAACTGGCATCACCTTGTTTACCTTATCGGCGTGCACATTGTCGATACCGTTTTCCTTATCTCTTCTCTTCTCAAAGAATTTTTCCGCAACCTGACCGAACATTGCATAGCTGAGAACGTCCTCCTCCTGCTCGGTCCACTTTGCCGCCTCCTGCTTCAGCTTTTCCAATTCGGGGGCGATAAGGTCGGCGGGACGGCAGTCGATGGGCTTTTCGTCGCCGATAATCCTTTTTCTGAATGCGGGATCGATATCGACGGGAGTTTTTCCGTATTCGCCTTTAACAAGACCCTTAAACTCCTTGGTAACCGTCTTGTAACGCTCGCCCGTAATTACGTTGAATACTGCCTGCGTGCCCACAATCTGGGAGGTAGGCGTTACTAAAGGAGGATATCCTGCGTCCTCTCTTACTCTCGGCACCTCCTGCAATACCTCGTCAAGCTTTTCGGACTTGCCCGCCTGCTTAAGCTGAGATATAAGGTTGGAAAGCATACCGCCGGGTACCTGGTATAAAAGCGTGTTGGCGTTAACGCCCATAACCTTGGGGTCAAGCTGTCCGCTCTTAAGATATTTTTCACGGAGCGTCTGGAAGTAGTCCCTTACCTCGTTCAATGCGTGAAGGTCGAGACCCGTGTCATATTCCGTACCCTGCAAAGCCGCAACCATAGACTCGGTGGAGGGGTGGCTTGTACCCATTGCAAGAGGAGAGATAGCAGTATCGATTACGTCAGCCCCCGCTTCAATGCCCTTTAACAGCGACATTGAAGCAAGACCCGATGTATAGTGTGAGTGAAGCTGAACGGGAATTTTAACGGCAGCCTTTAACGCCTTTACAAGCTCGTATGTGGTATAGGGCTTTAACAGACCCGCCATATCCTTTATACAAATGCTGTCTGCGCCCTCGTCCTCCAGCTGCTTTGCAAATTCAACAAACTTTTCGTTGGTGTGAACGGGGCTTAAGGTGTAGCTGATACAGCCCTGAAAGTGTGCGCCCTCCTTCTTTGCTGCCTTTATGGAGGTTTTCATATTTCTTATATCGTTAAGAGCGTCAAAGATCCTTATCACATCAATACCGTTGGCGACGCACTTCTGAACGAAGTATTCCAGCACGTCGTCCGCATAGTGGCGGTAACCGAGCATATTTTGTCCTCTGAACAGCATTTGCAGCTTGGAATGGGGCATTTCCTTACGGAGAATGCGGAGTCTTTCCCAAGGATCCTCGTTCAGAAATCTGAGGCAGGAGTCAAAGGTTGCCCCGCCCCAGCATTCAACGGAGCGATAACCGATTTTGTCCATAGTGCCTAAAATAGGGCGCATTTCGTCCATTGTCATTCTTGTGGCAATAAGGGATTGATGAGCGTCTCGAAGGACGGTTTCGGTAATTCCGACTCTCTTTTGATTAACCGAATTTTCGTTTGCCATAAAGTGTGGAGCTCCTTTCTGAAATTACGCATTAAGGGTAGCAATAACCGAACCTGTGGAAACGCTTTCGCCCTTGCTCACGTTAATGGAGGCGATGGTGCCGTCTCTGTCGGCGACTACGTCGTTTTCCATTTTCATAGCCTCCAATACGGCGATAACCGTACCGTTCTTAACGGTATCGCCGACCTTAGCCTTAACCTCAACGATAGTGCCGGGCATAGGTGCGGAGATCTTTACGTTTCCCGCCGTGCCGGCGGCTGCCTTGGGAGCGGCTGCGGGCTTGGGAGCTGCCGCCTTCACCGCTGCGGGAGCTGCGGGTGCGCCGCCCTCCGTCTCTTCCACTGTAACGTCATAAGCGGTGCCGTTTACGGTAATGTTATATCTTTTCATAAGCTGATACCTTCCTCTTACTTTTGTGTATTTATGTGTTTTACTTAATATACAAAATTGATATGCTTGCGTGCGGGAGAAATGACTCTCTTGCCCGCAAGTGCTTCCAAAGCGTTGTTGATCGTTGCCCAAATCTCGCCCGCCTCGATAACGTCGTCAGCTGCGCCCTTTGCTACTGCGTTTACTGCGCTTGCCTCGTCGGCGGCATATTCCTCCGCCTTCTTATCCAATTCCTCCTTGGAATTGCACTTATCGGCGTAAAGGAACACGGCGGCAGCCTTTGGAGTAAGGGGAGCAATAACGGCATTTTCAAGAGCCAGCGTCAAATCCGCATTTGCGCCGCAGAAGGCGGTGTAAATTCCCCCTAAGGCATTGCCCGTTATAAGGGAAATTTTCGGGGTAGTAGCGGCGGCGTAGGCCTGCGCAAGTCTTGCGCTGCTGCGGACAGAGCCTGCAAGCTCCGCCCTGCTGCTGACCTCAAAGCCCTCGCTGTCCACAACCGTAATAACGGGAATTGAAAAGCTGTCGCAAAGGGTAACAAATCCCGCAATTTTAGCCGAGTCGTCGGCGGTAAGTCTGTCCTCCGTCTTATTGGTTGCCACAAAGCCCACCGTTTTCCAATTAAGGCTTCCCAAGGCGGTGTAGCTTGCTTTTCCGAATTGGGAATACAGCTCAATAAGGCTGTCCTTGTCCGCTATTGCCTTAACCATTTCTTCGCCCTTTAAGGAAGGGTCGGCAGCCTGTTCGGTAACGGCAAAATAATCGTTTCCGCCTACCTCCAAATTGTTCTGAGGCAAAATGGAAACCAACTCCCTCGCTTTTTTCAACGCCTCCGCCTTATCCTTAACGGTAATGCAGGAAACGCCCGACAAAGCGGCGTTTTTCGCCGTGCCTGCTCCCTGTGTTCCGTCGTCCGCCACAAAGGGAGGGGTAACAAACAGCTCAGCCTTTTCCGTCATAATCACAAAATCCGCCATTGTCGCCAAAATAGCGGAGGTACCGCCGCAAACGCCGCTGACTACGGCTATCTGAGGAGCAACCCCCGAAAGAGAGGCGGACGCACCGATAATCTCGCCGTAAGCGGAAAGCAGCTCCGCACCCTCCGAAATATCGCCGCCCTTTGAGTCATACACAGCGATAACGGGCGCACCGTTTTTAACCGCTTCCTTGTAAAGCCTTACGATTTTTGTTGCGGCAGCCTTGCATACTGCGCCGCTTTTAACGGCGGAATCCTGAGTAAAAGCATAGACAAGACCGCTGTCGACCTGTCCGAAGCCGGTAACTGCGCTTTCTCCCGTAAATGCGGAAAGCTCGGTAAAGCTGTCCTCGTCAAAAAGAGAAAGGAGAGCGGTTTTAGCTTCGCTTTGCGCAGCTTCTTCCTTTAACTGCGCCAAGGTTTTGTTAGTTGCCACTTTTGTTATGTCCTCCGATCTGTTTTTAATTTTTTTAAAATCGTTCTTTCATCAAGCCTGATGCCGATTTATTTCAAAACAGTTTTGCTGTAATATGCCTGCCTTTATACTTTATAATCAAAATCCGATGTCC